>JAICQI010000327.1 GCA_025937955.1 Pyrinomonadaceae bacterium | reverse complement strand
CAACGGTATGCCCTGCTGTTTCCAGGTTTCCATCAAAGCCCAGTCCATCGGGCTCAAAAAGAGATGCTTACCACGCCGCCTGACGAATGCATCCTCGATTTCAGTGAAGTAGTTGAAGTAGTTCAATTCACTATTTTTTAGCCGCAGATTAACGCAAATAGACGCAGATCGGATCGGCGTTTGTTTGCGTTAATCTGCGGCTAAATTTTTATTTCTTTCGTAGATCAATCGCAACCCGTCGAGTGTAAGCGTGCGGTCAACTTCGTCGATAAACTTCGAGCCATCGACGATGAGCGGCGCCAGGCCGCCTGTCGCAATCACGTGCGGGTTCGATCCCAGTTCCGTGATCATCTGGCTCAACACACCGTCAATCAACCCGGCGTATCCGTAATAAAGACCCGATTGCATCGCGCCGATTGTTGAGGTGGCGATGACTTTGTCTGGCCGCTTGATTTCCACACGCGGCAATTTCGCGGCGCGTGAGAACAAAGCTTCAGCGGAGATCATGATTCCGGGAGCAATCACTCCACCCAGATACTCGTGCGCTGCGTTAACGGCATTGAAAGTCGTCGCGGTGCCACAGTCGACGACGATACAAGGAGCCCCATACTTTGCCACGGCTGCCGCCGAGTCAACAATCCTGTCGGCGCCGAGTTCTGAAGGCGAGTCGTAAAGAATTTTCAAACCGGTGTCGGTAGTGTGATCGACGAATAATGGCGTTAACTCAAACTCAATTTCGGCCACACACTTAAGCGCCTCGTCAAGTGGTGGCACTACCGAGCAGATCGCTATGCCTTCGATCTGTTTGGGGTCAATGCTGTCTTCCCGGAATAAAGCTCGTAGATCTGCTCCATACTCTTCACCGCTTTTATCCCTTTTCGTAAGCAAACGCCATATCGCCACCAGCTGAGTCCCAGAGAAAACTCCAAGCGTGATGTTTGTGTTGCCCGCGTCAATCACCAGAAGCATAAACTAGCTCCTCGCTACGATTTTGACGTCCGGACAGTACTTGCTCGATCAGATCCGCTGCTCGACGTGGTCCATCCTCCTGCTGCAGTCGCTGGCTGACCTCGCGCGCCCTGCGAGCGTAGGCTGGTTGAAGTAGTTTGTGGAGCTCCTTTGCGACGCGTGGTGCGAAATAGTTTTTTCGATAGAGCGTCCGGCTTGTGCCGAGCCTGTAGGCGTGTTCAGCGTTGTCTGATTGATCGAAAGCGAAAGGAACGATCAGCGTTGGAACGCCTGCCAGTAAGCCCTGCGAAGTTGTGCCCACGCCGCCATGATGGACCATCGCGCACGCCCTCGGCAGCAACGATTGATAAGGCGCGTAATCAACCGCGATTACGCCCTCCGGAAGTGTATGCGGGCGGTTTCGTTCGTCGCCGATCAGCAACACTGCGCGCCGGCCCAGACGTTGTGCCGCTTCGATGCTTTGCTGGAAGAAGTCGCGCGCAACCCACACGGCCGATGAACCTAAAGTGAAGACGACGGGCTGCCCGCCGCTGTCCAGAAAGCGAAGCAGCTCGGGAGGCATCTGTGTTTCGTGATGACCATCGTAAAAACAAAAGCCCGTGAGCTTTGTTTGCGGAGGCCAGTCAGGCTGCGGCTTTGCAAATACTTCCGAGAACAGCGCCAACACCAGGGTTGGTGAGTGCTGGCCTTCGAACATCGGGTTGCCGGTGTCTGCAAGACCGAGCTCGTCACGAAAGTCCGTCACCGCTTTTGCCTTGTAGCTGTTCTTCATCGTGTTCAGCAGAAAGCCCATGATACCTGGGCCAAGCACGCTGAGCTTTCTGGTCCATTGCCAGAACGGCGGCACGGGTGGATCGTACGCAGACACGAATGACATGGGCGCCAGCACGGTGGAGATCCATGGCATGCCGATCTTCCGACCAACCAATGGACCAGCGGGAGCTGCCGGATGTGTCACCAGCAGATCGGCACCGGCGACCGCCTTCAACAGATCTTCGTAACTATCGCGCACAGCCGGAAACACGAGCCCATCCATGAGGAACCTTGGTCCGGTTTTCGGCTCCATGATCTTCTCTACCAGTTCCGTGCCTTGTTCTTTCGGTGGTGGTACGTCGGGTCGCACAGGCGCGAACTCCAAACCCGCGCCGAGGATCTTTTCTCGATAACCTTCCATCGCAGCGATCACGGGGGTGTGACCGCGGCGCTGCAACTCCATGGCGATCGCCATGTACGGATGAATGTCACCGAAGGAACCAAAGGTATTGAGGACAATGCGCATCGCTAACTTGAAGGTCTTACCTTGTAAACGTCTCCGGCTCTGACTAATTTGATCTCACCATTCGCGGTGCCAAGCCGCAGGGCGCCGTCGTGCTCGACTCCGCAAGTTGTACCCTGCCACACTTCATCGCCATTACTGACCTGCACCAACTTTCCATTCGCGTAAGACGATCTGCTGCACCATGCGGCAACGATCTTTTCCGGTTCATTCAGCAACGCATACCAGCGCGACAATGCCGGCAACAAAGCGGCGAGTATCGTTTCACGCTCAGGTTTTTGTCCAGTTGCTTCCGACACTGACGTGGCCACGTCCGACAGTTCAGGCGGAAATGCATTTTGCGTCAGGTTAATCCCGATTCCCAGTATGACAGCACGTCCCACGGGCGTCTCAATCGCTTCCGCCAGTATGCCGCAAATTTTCCGTTCGTTTGCAAGAAGATCGTTCGGCCACTTGATGTCTGTTTGGAGACCCGTCGCCTCACGTAACGCATCGCCGACGGCGAGTGCAGCCATGAACGTGATCAGCGGCCAATCTTCGGTGGGAATTGCAGGCCGCAAAAGAATACTGAAATAAAGCCCCGCTCCTTTGGGCGACGACCACGCGCGCTGTAAACGCCCCCGCCCCGCCGTCTGCTCATCAGCCACAACCGCGAGCCCCTCGGCGCCACCCTCAGACGCCAATCGCGCCAATTCGGTATTTGTGGAAGGCAACGACTCGAATCGCAGCACCTTCGGTTTGAACGTCATCTGACGCGATTATACAGCCACAAAAGCACAAAAAAGATTAGCCACAAAAAGGCACAAAAGGCACATAACAAAGAGGGGCCGCTAAATGGTTTCCTCTTTTATGTGCCTTTTGTGCCTTTTTGTGGCTGCTCTCTTTCGTGCCTTTTTGTGGGCTAACCCAGGAAGCCTTTGAAATGCGATGAGCTCAAGGAATAACCGGGGAAGATGGATTTTGCGTCTTTGCTGCCGAGGTGGCGCGTGGCGATCTCGCCGAAGACGTCGCGGAAGTCGGTGGTGAGGGCGAGATCGCGGTCTTCGTAGAGTTGATCGTTGTTGAGGCCGGGCCAGCGTCCGTAGACTTTGCCCCCACGCACGCTGTTGCCAAGTACAAACATCGCGTTCGCGTGACCGTGGTCCGTGCCGCGATTGCCATTCTCGCGTACAGTCCGTCCAAACTCAGACATCGTCAATATCAAAACGTCGTCCATTCGTTGGCCCAAGTCCTGGTACAGCGCGGCGACGCCGGAGCTGAAGTCCTCCAAAAGATTCGCCAACTGACCGCGCGAATTCCCCTGGTTCACGTGCGTGTCCCAGCGCCTGTGGCCCATGTCGGTAAAGGCCACTTCCAATCCCACGCCCGCTTTGATGAGCTGTGCGATCTGTAATAACGAATTGCCAAACTCGTTGCGCGGATACTGCGCGCCGTTTTCCGGTTTGTATTGCGCTGGATTCGCTTGCTTCAAGTAATTTACAGCTTCGAAGGTCTCGCGTCCCCGCTCCGTCAATGAATCGTTCCCCTTGGCCGCGTAGATCGCTTCAAAGCCATTCTGCAGGTTTGCCGACGACTTGCCGGCGCGAATGGTGAACTCCGCCAGACTCGTCATCGCCAACGCCGGCGCCCGTCCCTGAAGCACGCGCGGCATCTCTTTCCCAAACGCTACGGCACGAAACGGCGATTCGTCCCTGTCCGGTTTGTTTTGCAAGTAACGGTTCAACCAACCATCGCTGGTCGACTT
The DNA here is from genome assembly GCA_025937955.1 of Pyrinomonadaceae bacterium. GTDB lineage: Bacteria > Acidobacteriota > Blastocatellia > Pyrinomonadales > Pyrinomonadaceae > PSRF01. The sequence continues at coordinate 2,696 of JAICQI010000327.1, read as the reverse complement.
TACTCCCGGAGTTGCCGACTCCATATAGTCCTGCGCGTCGAAGTGTGAACGCGTATTGTCAGGCGAGCCCGCGGCATGAACGATCGCGAGTCGCTTCGAGTCCCAAAGTGGTTTGAACGAACTCATCGAAGGATGCAGTCCGAAGAAGCCATCGAGATTTATAACTGACTCGGCGTTGCCTGACGCGGGTTTAGGAATCGCAATCGAAGGACGTGCAGAGTAGTAGTTGGACTCACCAAACGGCACCACCATGTTGAGCCCGTCAACCGCGCCGCGTTGAAAGATCGCGATCAATGTCTTTCGCTTGCCGCCGGTGAGAGCACTGCCCATCACAACACGTTCGAGAAACGACGGCGCCGAAACCGACATGCCAACGCTCGCCAGTGCGATGCTGCCTGATTTGAGAAAATATCTGCGGTTCATAATTATTGCCTTTGAAACTCCGGTGTTCCCAAAATCAATCCGACAACTTTCGTGACCGGATCTGACTTGTCCAACTGCTTCAGCATCGCTTCCTTCGTGGCGGCTGAAATCTCACCAGCGAGAAGAATCTTCAGATAGTCGTCCATCACTTTCGACTGATCGGTGCTCAGCTTCGAGAGATTGACGCTCGTGCCTTGAATGCGATTACTCGCCAAAGCCAGACCAAAGTTCATCCGCTCGAGCAAGCCACCGGTGTTCACCCAACTCTCTGCCGCATCGGAATAACCGTTCGGAGTTTGAAATCCGTAAAGCGGCTCACCCATGCGCTCGATCCAACGGTGTGTTCCGGGTCCACCATTCGTATCGGCGCCGAGTGTTCTGATAGCGCTGATCACCAGCTCAAACGGTCGCTTGATCTTCGCACGGTAAGCTGCGGTGGAGTTGAACTCGTTGGAGAAGAAGATCGTTTTGAGCGTTTCCCGAATGTCACCGTCAGTCTTCGTGAAAGTCGCGGCGACGCGATCGACTAACGCCGGCGGTGGATCGTCGGCGACAAAGTAGCGCACCAGTTTGCTGGCAATAAACTTCGCGGTCGATGGATGATGCGCCAGGATGTCGAGCACCATCAGTCCATCTTTCATACCGCCACCCGCGGGAATCTTGTGACCAAGAACAGTCTTCTCGCCGTCGTCATGCACGCGCGCGTTGAAGAAGAACGTGCCGGCATTTCGCCGCGCGCCTTCACCCCGTAGTGGGTTCTCCATATCACCGCGCTGCCGGACGACAGTCGTCACTGCCGCAGCGCCACCACGCGGCTGAAAGATGGTCCAACCAGTAAAACAGCGCGCCACTTCCTGCACGTCTTTCTGCGTGTAGCCGCCGTCGACTCCGAGTGTGTGCAGTTCCATCAACTCGCGCGCGTAGTTTTCGTTGATGCCGCGTCTTTGTCGCTGTGGTCTGAGCGCGTTAGGACGACCGGCGTCGGGACTAACGCTCTGAAAGTTATCGAGGTAGAACAACATCGCCGGACTCTTCGCCGTCGCTTCCAACAACGCCGAGAACTTTGACATCGCAAACGGGCGGATCGTGTCGCGATCGTAAGCGGGTAGTAACCAGCGATCGGCGCCCTTGCCTGCGAAGACGTTGAAGTGGTTGGTCCAGAAATCGACCATCACTTCCTGAAGCTGTCGCTCGCTGTAAACTGCGCGCAGAATTCTCGAAGCCTGTAATTCGGCCATGATGCGCTGAGGACGTTGCAATCCGTTCTCGCGATAATACTTCTCGACCAGCTCGCGATACTTTGGATCTTCAAGCGGATTGCCGGCCGGCGGCGTTTGAGGCTGATTGTTTTTGGGAGGGTCAGTCCTCATTTCGCGTGCTTCAGCGAGGTCAGCGGGCAGCATCCCGCGCGATTGAAGCTGGCGCAGCAGTTGTCCGGGTTGCGGATACTTTTCGTAGAGCTCCGCCGTCGTCATGTTCAGGACAGAAAGGTCTCTGATTTTGTTCTCGGCGACTGAGTCGGCGATCTTCTCGGGGTTGAGCTGCTGGTTGATGTAGTTCTCCAGGCCAATCGCCTTCACGCGTTCAACGTCGCCAGGACGCGCCCCAAAACCGAGGCGGTTGAGTACGTGGACGATGCGCTGCTCGTCGGTTAATTGCTGAGTTTTCGGGCGCTTTTGCGCGAAAGCGATTGATTGAGCGGCCATCATCGCCAGCACCAAAATGAAAACGACAGATTTTCTCATGTCAATTTAGACGTTCTCAGTCGTGTATTGGTCGGAAAAACAGCCACGGATTTTCACGGATAAAAGATCGGATTTAATCCGCAACTATCAGTGAAGATCTGTGGCTAAAAACCCGTACTTGTCGGGGCGGGCTGCTGCCGTCCCTGCGGCCGCGGGTACGTCACCTGACTACGGTTCCCATCGCGGTCAATTGCTCGCACGCCGAAGAAGTAGTTGTCTTTCGACATCCCTTTCATCGTGAAGCTGGTAACGTTGCCCACCGGCTTCGAATTGGTCCACACCGCCGACGTCGTATCGCGCCAAACGATCTCGTAACCCGCCAGATCCGGTTCCTTGTTCGGCTCCCAACGCAAATCGGTATCATTCGATAAACGCGCCGTAACAATCACTACGCCGGCGGGCCGCGAAGGCGCCAACGCCAGCGTCGCCAGCGAAGCCGCATTGACCCTCGCTACGTTCGCCACGTAAGCGAAGTCGACAAACTCAGGCAGGTCGCCAAACTGCACGCCATTCTCGACGCGAATGTTT
>JAICQI010000423.1 GCA_025937955.1 Pyrinomonadaceae bacterium | reverse complement strand
CCGGCGAGATGGCGGGTACGCTGGCGTACATGCCGCCGGAACAATTGCGCAACTTTCGCGACGTCAAGCCACAATCAGACATCTATGCCGTAGGCATGACAGCCTACAGTTTGTTGACGGGCTCGCTGGCTTTGGACCTGAGTAAGACCAGCAGCGTTAACGACACCATCCGCGCCATCTTCGAACAACCGGCGGTGCCGCTTCAGCAGCGGGCGCCGCAAATCCCCCGCCCTGTCTGCGAAATCATCGATCGCGCGCTTGCAAAGGATCCTGCACAACGCTGGCAAACCGCAGGCGCGATGCACAAAGCCCTGTTGCACTGCATTTAGCCACGTAATTACACACATCGGCCCAACGCTGAATAATCTGTGAAATTCTGTCTAATCCGTGGCATAATCTCGCCTTAAGGAGAGGGTCCCCTTATGAGATCTATTTGGAAAGGCCACATACGTTTCCTGCTGGTTGCCATCCCCGTCCGTATCTACAACGCGATCGAGACCAGCGAAAAGATTCAATTCAACCAACTGCACCGCGAGGACTTTGGTCCAATCGGCTACGACAAGCGCTGCAAGAAGTGCAACGAAGTCGTGAGCAACGATCAGATTACCAAGGGTTACCAGTACGAACCCGATCGTTATGCGATTGTCGAACCGGATGACATTGCCAAGATAAAGATCAAGACGACCAGGGCAGTCGATATCGTCGGCTTTGTCGATCGCGAAGAGATTCCGAGCACGTTCTACGATTCGCCTTACTTCGCCGGACCGGACGGTGCGGTTTCGGAGAAGCCTTACGCGTTGCTGCGTGAAGTGATGAAGCAAACGGGCAAAATCGCGGTTGGCAAAGTGGTGCTGCGCGATCGAGAGGATCTGGTGGCGGTGTTTCCGCATGAGGATGGCCTGGTATTGCAGAAGCTTCATTACCCGCACGAGTTGCGGAAGATGGAAGACGTGCCCGATCTCGAGAACGTACAAAAGCTCGATGCACAGAAACTGAACAAGAACGAGTTGAAGCTCGCCACTACGCTGGTACAGGAAATGGCGACCACGCTCGCAGAGATCGACACCGAAGATAATTACTACAACGCGCTGCGAACTTTGATCGATTCAAAGATCAAAGGCCGGGAGGTCGCGGAATTTGAAGTTGAAGAAGTTCCGAGACTTGATATTATGAGCGCGCTGAAGAAGAGTTTGCAGGCGTCGAGTCGTAAACCGATGGTGAAGGCGCCCGCGACCGCGGACAAGAAGAAGCCGCAGATCACGTTGGTGAAACCACGTGCGGCCAAGAAGCGAAAGGTAGGTTAGTCGGCAGCCACAGAGTTTGGTGCTAATGACAGATCAAGGCACTAAGGTACTCTCGTTTCCCTCACCTGTCCCTTCAAAGGCAGATTACCAACGTGTCAAATCCTCCTACTCAATCAAAGAGATCAAACAACTGTTCGGTCTGAGCGAGAAGACTATCCGCCGCTGGACCGAACAAGGCATCATCCAGGCCGCGCCGTCTTCGAAAGCGCCTGACTTCGTTTACGACTTCAATGCGTTAACGCAGTTTCGTCGTGTCCGCGAGCTGCGCGCGCAAGGTAACAGCATCCGCCAGATCGAAGCGGAGCTACAGGGACAGCTCAACTTGTTTCGCGTGGAGACGCCGCGACTGGCACGGCTGCTGACGCCTTTCGAGGAAGCGCTGCTCCTGCACGAACAGGGCGATCCAAATGCCGCCGAGCACTACCGGGAAGCGATTAGCGAGGGCGACAACGTCGCCGAGGCTTATTGCAACCTCGGCATCATCAATCTCGAGCGCGGCCAGACCGCGAGCGCGCTCGACAACTTTACGCTTTCACTCAAAAACGATCCGCGGCACGTCGAGGCCCACTACAATCTCGCAAACCTTTACTACGATGCCGGCGACGTCCAGCTGGCAAAACTTCACTACGAAGCCGCGGCGCAAATCGAGCCGGGGTTCTCGCTGGTTTATTTCAACCTGTCGCTCGTGTACCACAAGCTCGGCGATCTCGATGCAGCGTCGACGACATTGGAAAAGTACCTGCAGTTGGAACCGGAAGATGAAGATCTCGAGGTTTTGAATCGGCTGTTGAAGGCGATGAAGAGCCACCGGTCTGTGTAGATTTTGGTTTTTGCTGGCGGTGGGCAGGAGGGCTGCCCACCTTGCTTAGTACTGGATCGCAAGAAAGGTTGAAACGATCCGAAATACTTAGGTACTTCTAAGAAAACCGCCAATCGCGCGTCATTTCCAGATTGTGAACGGACGGATTGTGAATCGGAGAGTCGCCGACTATAATTGGCGCGCCCACTGCTTCTCCTGCTTTCAGTGGAAAGCCAAACAATTGACCCGATTGGGAGGTTAGCCTGTGACAGACCCCAAATGTCGTGTGCTCTGTGTGGACGATCATCGCGACACTTCAGAGATGCTGCAAATGCTGCTTTCTGAAGAAGACTACGATGTGCACACTGCTGAAACCATGGCAGAAGCCTGTGACATGGCTGCACGCACGAAGTACGATCTCTACGTGCTCGACAAGCGTTTGCCCGATGGAACCGGTGTGCAATTGTGTGAGACTTTGATGAAGCTCACGCCGGCAGTGCCGTGCATCTTCTACACGGGGGATGCGTATGAGATTCACCGGCGCGAAGCGCTCGCGGCGGGCGCCGCCGCCTTTGTAGCCAAACCCGACATCGAAGGTCTCATCAACGCCGTCCACCAGCTGCTGGCCAACAGCGAGTGCGCCACCACGACTTAGTCAGCCACAAAAAGGCACAAAAAACACAAAATGATTAATGGGAGATCTTTTGTGACTTTTGTGCTTTCTTGTGGCTAAATCTTTTGTGCTTCATCGGGGCGTGCTTGCTTGACACTCAAAACACCGCACGTATAATTTTTCGCGCGTCACACGCAAGGGCCGATAGCTCAGTTGGTAGAGCAGCTGACTCTTAATCAGCGGGTCGCAGGTTCGAGCCCTGCTCGGCTCACCAGAATCAAGAATGACTTACGGCAGGTTGAACAGCCTGCCGTTTTCATTGCGACAAACTCGTGACATCGCTTTTGCCGCTCCGGCGGTCTATTCGGCGTCGGTCGCGACAATCCTCGTCCCCTATAAAAATATTAATGTGTTGGCGAATGTCTCCCTGCTCCGGTCACAATGCGATCTCTAAGACCCGGAACGATACCACAACCAGAATTATCAGGTGTTAAGTCCAAAAAGTGCGCACAGCGGATTAATCGGACCCATACGGATAGTACGGCTCAATCCGTTATCAATCCGTATAGATCTGCTATCTAAGTCCTTTTTTCGCGAGCTGCTGTCGTAATGCAGCAGAGACAGCTACATCAAAACCGTTTTGTGCTCCGCCGTTGCGTTTCTTTTGTTCCGTGGCGATGTACTCGGTGCGTTGCTTTGAAAGAGACAGGATCTGTTTGCGAATCTCACTGCGCTCGGCGAGTCGTTTTTCAATCTCCTTCGTTCGGTCCTCAGCCGAAAGCTCTTTAAGGTCGGATGGTAAGTCCTCATCCTTAATTGATCCGAGTTTGGCCGACCCGTTTTCAATATCCTGCAACAGATCACCAATATAGGCTTTTGAGTTCAATGCTTTATTCACCGATCTCTCCGCCGCTGTCGATGGTGCGGAACGCGTGGCAACGTCAAACTCGACTTTATCCGCCATTTCCTTTCGTAAGCCTCTATAGCTGTCCCCTTCCGCACCGGCGCCGCCGCCGTAGGCCAGGTATGTCCCTCCCAGACGCGTACCAAGCTGACTTAGTTGTTCATCGTATGGCGTAGAGATTGTTTCCACGCCGCCGTTCTGAGGAATCAGGAAATACTGTCCCTGGCCCCGCCGGGCGATCGCTTCCCACGTCTGTTGGGTAGCGGCGGTGGTACCACATTGAATCGTGTTCACGATTATTCCCTTCTTAACAGCAAGGTCGGCGGTAGTGAGAGTGTCCGGCTCATCAGCATAATCGTGAGGCGGCGCGTCGCCCACCAGGAAGAGTATGTGTGCGTGATGTGGAGAAGATTGGGACCAGCCGGCTTTAGCCACTCCGTCCGCTAAAGCACGTCTTACGTTCTCTTCGTAGTCGCCTCCTCCTGCAGCCCGGTAGTCCATCAATGTTGAGTAAACTTTATCTAAATCCTCGGTCAAAGGAAGTACCTGCGTGATGTACTGATCGCCGCGGTCCCGGTATGCGACCAAACCCACTTTTACCGACGACAGCGAGGAGGTTTGCATTACTTCATTAACAATTCCCCAAATCCGCTGTTTCGCGCCGGTGAGCAGACCGCCCATTGACCCGGTGGTGTCCAAAACAAAGACCATCTCCATAGTGGGTCCACTTGATCTGAGTTCGACGGGTGCGATTCGGGGTTCTTCGGTGCGATTGAAAACCCAGGCAGTGGCGATTGCGACTCCAATAGTAAAGGTGATTACGGCCGTCAGGATGCGAACGGTAAGTTTGCTCATTGTTCGAACCTCCCTGGAAATGGCTGGGTTGGGGATTTGTTAGTTAGACGCTCGAATCGTCAAATCGTTCCCATGTTTTGCGCTTCACGGCGGTTACCGTTAGCAATGGAACGCGACCCCAGTCCGTTTCTTGCAGTGGGTACGACCTTTGGTTTTCGGGTGTTAAGAGTTGTTGTTGAAAGAAGTCACCGTTCACTGGGCCGCAGCTTTTTCGTTTTTTGCACTCGAATTCTGTGTTACGGGCAGCAATTAAGTAGCTCCAACCTTAATTCGTACTGACTCACCTTTTGAGAACTCGTATTTGTCAGCCACGATCACTGCTTCAAGTAACGAAGCGCTATAGCTCCTGATTTAAAAATCTTGGACTCAACAAGTCTTAATTGTAATCTCTCCGGTAGGCTGACATCGTCTAACAACCGTCTACCATCTCCGACGACTATTGGCTGAACGACAACACGAAATTCATCAACCAGACCAAGCTCTATAAGTTGTGAAGGAATAGATACACCACCCAGTAAAATATCTTTGCCTCGTTCTTGTTTCAGTTTAAGTATTTCGTCTTGAAGATTCGCACGAACGATTCTCGTATTGTTTCCTTCGGCGCTGTCTAACGTTTGTGAGAAAACGATAAGTTTCTTGGAGGCAAATGCCTGAGCAAAATCGTTCATTGCTTTTGTCTGTCCAGAATGGTTTTCTGCGACATCGGGCCAAAAAGGAACCATCAATTGATAGGTCTTACGCCCAAAGACGAGCAGGTCAACATCTCGCATGAGCTGGGTATAATATTCATGTTGTTCCTCATCAGCACTTAATTTGCTGTGGTCACAACAGCCATCCAGGGTCAAGTTGATTGCGTAGATTACCTGTCTCATTTGATTACCGTTGTACTAGAGGTGATGAATGTCTTGTTGATTATAGGGCAAAATCTTAAATCTCAAACCTGTGTACTGCAAAGGAGACCACTATGACAGACCAGTCGCTTTTGGATAGTTTCGACCATGTTGTTGTGCTAATGCTCGAGAATCGCTCGTTCGACAACGTGCTCGGCTATCTATATCAGAACGGCGTTCCACCCGGGAAGCAGTTTGCAGGCGTCGTGGGCAACAACTTGACGAACCCTGATGAGAACGGCAATCCGGTGCCT
>JAICQI010000874.1 GCA_025937955.1 Pyrinomonadaceae bacterium | reverse complement strand
ATCAAAACATCGGCTTTGTCGTCCTCGGCAAGGTCCGTCCTACCACGCGGCGCAACTCCGGTGCATTCCACTTCCACCAAGCCCAAGGGCGCAGCCCTGGCCGGTAATGCGCATGCGCGGGCACAAGCTCATCTCGAACTGCTTCGTACAACTATTTTTTGTTTCTTGATCGCCCCGCTCCTCGCAGAGCCGTGTAAAAAAGAAATGTCCGGTTACCAAACCTCGAAGTTCTGCCAAGCCGGTATTAGCTCTGAATGTTTGGTCGACATTCCATGGTATGCCTTGCCAAAATCAGTTCGTGCAGATCCGAAATGATCCGGTCATTGATTCGTTTGACGCGGGTCATCTGTTTGCGTACCGGCATTTATCGTCTATCTCCATATTTCAGCGACCGCGGCCGTGGTTGATCTGGCTCCTCGCTTAAATTGAGTTCGCGGACAAGACGAGCAAACGCGATTCTCGAATCCTTTTCGATGACTGCTTCTGGCCGAATTTTTTTCTCCGGTACTTGTTTTCGAATGTCATACCGTGCTTTTTGATGGCTTCACGTGCCTCTTAGCACCGATCCCACGCCTCGGCAGCTAACCGTAAAGGTCTGAGGTGATGCGGCTCTAATTCGTAACGGCAAGCGCACTTTCTAACCATTTCCGCGTTGCTGCGCGTAGGTGCTTAGGTGCTTTCTGTGTTGGGTCATCATTTTATAGAGATCCGGGTGCGTTCGCAAAAAAGCGCGCCTGCTAAGCGGTCAAGCGCCACTAAAAACGTGAAGATTTCGAGCCGTAGGAGGCACCCTGGCATGCCTTGACTAAAACCCCGGTTCTGATACTTACCCCGCGCCTTTTTGCCTTGGAGACCACTCACTGATGACTGAACACAAGTCACCGAAGCCGCGGCCAGACATCTTAGTCATTTCCGTTATAATCATCGCACTACTACCCCTCCTGCTCGTGCTGGCAGCCTTGGGATATCTGCTGATTTTATACTTATTCGGCAGAAAATGATGGCGTGAGGGAAACAGTTGCATCGCTTTTTACGCCAACGCCTGGGGACGTACGTCTCAACTTCTCTGCGGTGGAAGGTAGCAACGCTGTTAGGATCGCTGGTTAGCCCACTGCGCTTACCCGCATCGGTCGAAAGCGGGGAGTTACACCGGCAGCGTGGAGCTTATCAAAGAATTTCACGTCGGCTGCATTGGCTTCGGCAAGCGCAAGCGCGAGCAATGCGTCTTTCGTCGCGATGTATCTGTCAGGCTGCGCCTTTGATTCGCATATGAAACCGAATACTCGGTTCTTAGCTTGCTCACCGTGTCCAGTTGCTTTTCGATTGCTCTCTCCAGCACAGCGATTCTGTGGTTAAGATCCTCATTTCTTGAGCTGACACTTGATCAGTGCTGGCGCTGCCGGATAGAAGTTGATCAGCTTCGCTGTTGAGTTTCGAGCGTTCGTCATGGGCTGACTTCTGCGCAAGCATGCTGTCGCGCTCGCCCTGTTCTTTCCGTAACTGCATGCGCAGTTCATTGAGTTTCGTTTCGCCTTCCTGGCTGGCAACAACGCATGGGTGCTTTTCGTCGGTCGTGATCATTTTCTGTTTCTCCCTTTTTTATTTTCGATAACTAACTGCGAGAGTAGGGCGAGGACAATTAAACTCGATATTGTCCGGGAAGAATCGTTGTCTGTTAGGGTCAGCGGATTGTTGAACCGCAAGCGAGCGGGCTTTGATGATAGGCGCAAACCGCCACCGAAGGTCATCGGATTGCTCTATGTCGACTGGCTTTAACAACGTCGCACGTTCTGAGGCTAGGGCTTTCTTCCACAATCGGTCGAGATCGTCCTGGAGAATTTGATTCAACGTATGTGTAAGCGTTGGGGCATCGCCGGATCTATCGTTATTTCCATGGAACTCATAGACAAAAAGTTCCGCATCCCGCTCACTCATCTCGACGCTGAGCTTATGCCGATGTCAGCCTTGCGCCACCTTTGTAGTGTTCTCTCGGGCAGTAATATCGACCGAGATCACGGTGTCTCTGGTGAGTAGCAGTCCCATGGGCGTATCTTCAGACTGGTCGAGGCTCGGTACGATTGTTTCTTTCTAAACTGATTTGACTCGATCCTCTCGCGGAGCTTATTCACAAACACCGCCGAATCTTCCTTGGCGTGCAGCGGTTTGATCTGCGCAGGATGACGCCGATGAGCGGCTTTAGGTGAATGAGCCGTCGCGCTGCTCGTGTTTCGTGGTTCTGCCGCTTGCTGAGCTCAAGTCTTCTTGCCGGTGGGGTCATTGCTGAGCGCTAAAGCCTTCCAAGAATCCCAGCGGGCTGTTTGTCTATCGGTTGGCGGGCCGCGTCCAAAATTGCCTGATGATAGCCGCTGTCAAAGGTGCTCATAAGTGTACTTCAAAGGAAGTATCGAAACTTTTTGGTTCGGTCTCATTATTGCGGTAAGGATTTAATGCTATGGGTAAGTTAAGAGGCTTCTGGTCCAGTTACGATCTCAATGTGTTAGTAGTCCTTGCTGTATTCGTCGTCTTCCTGAGACCTGGCCT
>JAICQI010000357.1 GCA_025937955.1 Pyrinomonadaceae bacterium | reverse complement strand
TAGATAAAGAAATAAGCGCCTGACGCGGTTTTGCCAAATCGAATTGTCGCTGCTCGAGCCCCTTGGCTCGTCTTCATTTCTGGTGCTCATGCGAGTTCTCCTTAAATGGTCTATAGGGCTTGTCAAAAATGCTTACTTTAATTCTTAATCTTTCAACCGATTTGGACCGATAGCATAGAGACGGACCCTCCATCGAAGCCTTCCACCGGAAAGCTAACCGGCTCCCCTTCCCTCTTTTGAGCGATCACGTACAGGAGTGGCAGATAGTGATCGGGAGTAGGAATCGACAAGGTCGCATCACGTCCTAACGTCTCGTAAGCAATTAGCGGATCGTGTGCGCCGCTCAGCAATAGTTCGCGAGCTCGTTCTTCAAAGCGCACGGCCCAGTCGAGCGGCTCGACCTGCTGACGACCCCACGCATAGGCGTGCAGGTTGTGTACGAGGTTCCCACTTCCCATGATGAGCACCCCTTCATCGCGCAGACTGGAGAGTCGCTTTGCAATTTCGTAGTGGAACTCCGCTGGCTGCGTGTCGTCGATACTGAGTTGTATAACGGGCACATCGGCTTCAGGAAAGACGTGGCAAAGCACGGACCAGGTCCCGTGATCTAATCCCCACCGGGTATCTAACCCCACAGAGACTGGCGCGAGCAAATCTCTTACGTGATTAGCAAGCTCCGGGTCGCCAGGCGCCGGATACTTCACCTCGAAAAGCTCGCGCGGGAAGCCACCGAAGTCGTGAATCGTACGCGGTCGCTCCTGCGCTGACACCAACGTTGCGGGCAGATACCAATGTGCCGAGACGCAGACAATCGCCTTCGGCTTCGTAATACCGTTGCCGATAGCCGACCACGCGTTGGTCCATGCGTTACTTTGTAACGCGTTCATCGGGTTGCCGTGCCCGAAGAAAATGGCAGGCATTGGCGTTGTCATGTTCAGCACCCTGAAACAACCGTCGGAGACTAGCTGATTCGCCTGGTCCAATCCACCAGATTCTGGAGTAACTGCCGGATGAATTCTTTCGATGCATTATCCGTCAGATTTCCCTGCGCATCGAACCGTGCGGAGGCATTACCGATCATCACTTCCGGCTGGTTGACCGGGAACATGTTGAGGAAGACCATCATCTGTCGCAGGTGATATTGAGCGCGCGCCGTCCCAATCGCTCCGATTGAGGCGCCCATGATTGCGGCAGGCTTACCATTCCACGCGCTGTCACCATAAGGTCTCGACGCCCAGTCAATCGCGTTCTTCAGCACGCCCGGGACGGAGTAGTTGTACTCCGGCGTAACGAAGAGAATGGCATCGGCCTCGCGTACCAGCTTTTTCAATTCCACAACTTTGGCGGGCGGGTTCTGTTCCTCATCCTGATTAAAGCCGGGAATACCGTCAAGCTCGAAAGTTTCGATTGAAGCCCCTTCAGGAACGAGTTCAGTCGCGGCTCGCAGGGTCGCGCGGTTATAGGAGTCACGCCGAAGACTGCCGGCGATTCCGAGAATTCGAACTGCTTTGCTCATTCTTTTCCCTTCCTTATAGTTAAATAGTTAAATTAAACCACCTTGTCCTGTGTCGAATCCGAGATCACGGTTCTAAAGATTCAGCCGCGAATCGCCCATAGAAGTTGATGAAGTGGCCGCCGTGAGATTTCATTATCTCGCGCGCTCCGTCTTTGGTGTGTGGTCCATAAGTGTTCTTCTAAACCTCCCGAGCAGCACCAGGCTGTGCCGTTAATTCTCTTTCTTAATCTTGGCTTTTGTTTCTTAATCTTGACTCTTTTTCGTACGCTCATCTGCTCTTCCGCTGCCGATTGAGCCATCTGAAAGCCGCTTCAGTGTTTTTGTCATGAGCGCCGTCGAAGACGGTGATGCGCGCGTTCCCGGACTGCCGCCGGAACAGAATTCTCAACCCGCCATAAGAGGGGTCCGTCGTTTCGCTTCGCAAACCCGGCGGGACTTGAGCTTCGCGCGTAAAGTATACGATCTGCTCTTCGGTAAATCGGTCTTGCGAAGCTGCCAGCAGATTGAAGGCGATCAGTGATTGGCTAACTGGTACGGGGTCGCCGTCGCTGCGGCCGTCGCGTATTCCGTGATTGATGTCAATCGGGACACTACGCGCCCGCTCGAGGTAAGTGAGTGGCGAACGCTTCCGGCACTCATCGGCCGCCGGCCCTTCACCGACAGGACTCCCACCGCACGAAGCCGCGATCTCGCGGACGTACTTTGTGCCGAGCCTTCTACTCTCTTCGTACCATGCGTTCAAATCCGAGATTGGTACCCACGCGGATACGCCCGCCCAAATCTCCGGCGCGCGGCCCGCAAGCAACAGCCCGAGAAAACCACCGCCAGACCAGCCGACCGCATAGATGCGACTCTCATCAACACGTGCATTCGCTTTGGCGTAGTCAATCGCGCTCAGCACATCGCCTATCACTAACTCTGACCCAGTACTTTGCGGTTTATTATTCTGCCCGCGGAAATTCGGGTGAATGAAAACCCAATCGTTGGCGATGCACCATTCGGCATAAATGGCGCTTTCTTTCTGCCTGTAGTCATTACTCCATGAATGCAGGGCCACGAGCAACGGTCTTGGTGTGTCCACTTCCGGCTTGTAGAACATCATCGGCTGACGCGTGTTATCGGCCGCACTCACATAGTTGATGCTTTGCACCGCTTTGTTCCACTCGCCTCCTGATTCCGTCACTACGCCCGAAGCAACTCTTTCCGGTAACTTGAGCTGCTCGACCTCCGGCGTCGGTGACGCAGTTGTACTTACCGATGCGACCGGTATTGGACCGGATTCATTCTCTGCCTTCTTTGTCGTGTCAGAGCAAGCGGCAAGAATCAAACAGGCGAGCAAGACGGCTGCTCGCGCATGGCCACGTTTAAGCTTCGACAACCCCCGGTAGATCAAGTTCATTTCATCCTTCCTCGCACGCTGCTCAACAGGCGAATGCGCCACCTCGGATGTAGCGGGCGTGACGAGCACCTTGTGAAAGAAAAAGGATGAGACCGTCCGAGGAAGGTCACATCCTTATCCCCCACGCAGGCCTGTTTAACGGAATTTTTGACTCTAGCACATGCCGAATTTCCGGTGAGTACGCTTAAGTACGCACGTCTCTGCCTGAGAAAGCGCGCAACTAGCAAAGACCTAAAGGCCGGGAGGATTTGCGAACTTCTTAGAACCGGGTGAAACTAAAGCAACATCAGCATGTAATTTTGTGGGAGTCCTGAATTAAATACGGAGGGGTCTGCGGTTATGTCTATCAGCGAAACAGTTCTTCCCGGTGTAGGCCGAAAATTTCAGGTTGAGACAACAAGCGGCGACAGATTGGTGATAGTCATTCACGACGACGGCACCCGTGAGCTTTACCATTTCACGCGCCGCAACATGGATCGAGCTTCGTCTGTCCTGCAACTGTCTGACGGCGAGGCACGGCAGATCGCAGGCATCATCGGCGGACTGACTTACGTGCCGCGCAGTCTGCCGATCGCGGAGGTTGTCCTGGAGGATTTGGTCCTGGAGTGGTTCAGGATTGAACCAGGCGCGGCATGTATAGGTATGACCATTCGCGAGCTCCAGGCTCGCACACGCACCGGCGCGTCCATCGTCTCGATCATCGAGCCGGACCAGACAAAGCGCACTAACCCGGAAGCCCACACTGTTCTCAACGCCGGCGCGACACTGATCGTCGCCGGTGATCGGAGCACGATAAATGCTCTGAAGCGTCTCCTGATTGAAGGAAAGTGAGGAGTGAGCTGATGGATAACGTCATCCTGGAAATCGGATTGGCGCTCGTACTAATCGCGTTTGCCGTCTCGCTGGCCCATAAACTCGGCTTATCCAACGTGCCGTTCTTAATTCTGATTGGCATGGCCGTCGGACCTCATGCGCCGCAGATTGGTGTCTTCGACTTTCGCTTCATTGAGACGCAATCACTCATCGCATTCATGGGGCGAATGGGTGTGCTGTTCCTTCTCTTTTATTTGGGTCTGGAATCCAATGTCACACGCTTAATAGAAGCGGGTAGATCCATCCTGGCCGGCGGTTCACTTTACGTTGGACTCAATTTCACCCTCGGGTCCACTTTTGGTTACCTTGCCGGATTCCCTCTGCGGGAGACACTCATCATTGCCGGTATCACTACTGTTTCCTCGAGTGCAATCGTAGCCAAGATTCTCTTCGACTATAGGCGCACTGCGAATCGTGAAACCGAATTGATTCTGGGCATCACCATGTTTGAGGACGTTTTCCTCGCCGTTTATCTGTCGCTCATTTCCGGCATCATTCTAAGCGGAGCGAGTTCGATTGCGGGCGTCGCTTCATCGGGTGGTATTGCGCTCGCCTTTATCGTCGGCCTAATGGTCGTTGGGCGTTGGGCCACGCCACTCTTGAATCGACTATTCCGGATTTCTTCGAATGAAGTATTTGTCATTGTGATCTTCGCGTGCTTGTTTTTATTAGCCGGACTCGGTGAGACGATTCACGTTGCGGAGTCGATCGGTGCGCTGCTTCTGGGCTTGATATTGGGAGAGACTGAACACAGTGAGCGCATGGAACGTCTGATCGTGCCGTTTCGTGATTCGTTCGGCGCGATTTTCTTCTTCGGCTTCGGTCTGTCGATTGACCCTTTCAGTCTTGGTGGCGCCGCGTGGCTGGCTGTGGCTGCGGCTCTGCTTTCAATTGTCGGAGTCGTGATCGCCGGAATGATTGTGGGAGCCCGCGCGAAGCTCTCACCCGTTGGGTCACTCAATACCTCTTTCACCCTGCTCGCGCGCGGTGAGTTTTCAATCATTATCGTTAATCTTGCGATTGCGGGCGGATTGCTGACTGTGTTGCAGCCGTTTGCGGCCTTGTATGTGTTGATTCTCGCCAGCGCTTCGCCACTGTTGGCGAAGGAGTCCGACCGGATTTACGACCTGTATCTAAGGCTAACCCTTCGTCTTAAGAAACTATTCAGCCCTCGGAAGAAGAAGCCGGCGGACGAGGAAGCCGAAGAGGTTGAAGAAGTAGAAGGATGAGGTGGAAGTCAGCGAAGCTGATCCTCACGATGCCCACGATTCTCATTGCGCACGCTCGCTTCTGCCGATCAGCCGTACCCCAAGTGTGAACAACAACACGGCGAGTGCCGGCGCCAGTATGCTAAAGGGTTGCGAACGAAGCTGATGGAGATCGCTTGCGTCAGTGAGCATATTTCCAAGACTTGGTTCCGGTTCCTGCAGCCCGACGCCAAGGTATGAGAGTGCAACCTCCGCAAGCAGGAACGTTGGCAGCAGCAACAACGCGCGGGTTCGCAGCGGCGGCAAAATATTTGGGAGAATGTGGCGAAACAAAACTCTCGTTTGACTTACGCCCAAAGCAACTGCCGCGACAACGAACTCGCGTTGTCGAAATGAGAGCACGAGTCCACGTGTCAACCGAGCCATTTCGGCCCAGCCGGTCAAGCCGAAGATGAGTAGCAGAAGCAAAGCCGCCCGCGTGATTGGCAGCTCCAACGGAAAAGCCGCACGCACACCCAGTATCAGGATCAGCGTCGGCAGGGCAAGCATCGCGTCTGTCACACCCATCAGAAACGTGTCCACGAGCCGTCCCGCATAGCCGCTCACCGCTCCTATTGAAATACCAACCAGGCAAGCGACGAGAACACCGATCAAGGTAACGATAAGCGAGAACCGCACTGCATAGAGCAAGCGGGAGAAGCGGTCGCGGCCTAACTGGTCAGTTCCCAGAAGATTGATCCTGGGAGCGATACCCGAAGTGCTTTTAACGCCGAACAGATGTACGTCGGTTTCTATGCCGAGAAACTTGTATGAATTCCCGCGGACGAACAATCCCACCGGAAAGGCGACTGACGTGTCTTCCGTGTATGTGCGGCGCAGCGGATCGTCGATACGCCGCGGATGAATGATCGGCGTCAGACCGCTGAAGTGAATCTTCGTCGCCGGCGCTGATGGCTCAAATCGTGACTGAGCGCTGTGATCGTACGGTGCAAGAAAACCGGCGAAAATAGCGAACAACGCAAACAGCCCGATAACGAGCCAACCAAAGACCGCAACTCGATCGGTTCGCCGCTTGGGGAAACCTACTGTTGATAGACGTTCGCTCAAAAGCCGAGATCGCGAATTCGCTTGTCGTTGACCGCCTGCAGCAACTCGCCAAAGGCATTTCCGAGCCAAACCGCTGTACTGGTAAATAGGACGATTCCCATTACCAAGGGCAGATCACGCGCGCGCACAGCTGAAACCATCAATGTTCCTAGTCCCTGGCGTCCGAGCACGGATTCGACGATAACGGAACCTCCCAACACACCACCAAGCGAGAGGCCGGCGATCGTCAGGACCGGATTGAGTGCCGGCCTGACAGCGTG
>JAICQI010000890.1 GCA_025937955.1 Pyrinomonadaceae bacterium | reverse complement strand
ACAAATGATTTACCTCGATAACAACGCCACCACGCGCGTCGCACCCGAAGTGCTTGACGCAATGCAGCCTTATCTCAGCGAGTTTTTCGGCAATCCCTCGTCGGCGCACGCATTGGGCCGCGAGATGAGGCGCGCGATTGAACAGTCGCGCGAACACGTCGCGAACCTGATTGGCGCTCGCGACGCGAGCGAGATAGTGTTTACGTCGTGTGGCTCGGAATCCGACAACTGGGCGATACGAGGTGTTCTCGGCACGCAACCACACAAGAAGCACATCGTCACGACTCAGGTCGAACACGAAGCAGTGCGAAATCTTTGCCGGCTACTCGAAAACGAGGGTTACGAAGTTACCCGGCTGGGTGTCGACACAAACGGAGAACTCGATCTCGATCATTTGCGCGCAGCTTTGCGACCTGACACGGCGCTCGTATCCATCATGCTGGCCAATAACGAAACCGGCGTGTTGTTTCCGATGGAAGAGATCGGACGCATCGTGCGTGAGAAATCGGAAGCGGTATTTCACGTCGATGGTGTGCAGGCAGTCGGCAAGATCCCGATCGATCTGAAAAACACCACAGTAGATCTGTTCGCGCTGTCGGGTCACAAACTGCACGCGCCGCAAGGTGTCGGTGCGCTCTACGTTCGCAATGGCATTTCGTTGTTGCCATTAATTGTTGGCGGCGCGCAGGAGCAGGGCCGTCGCGCAGGCACCTCTGCCGTTCCAAACATCGTCGGCCTCGGCGCCGCGTGCCGCCTGGCGCACGAAGACGATAAGCACGAACGCGTGGAGAAGCTGCGTAATCGTCTGGAAGACGAGATCCTGGAACATATTCCCAACGCACGTCTGAACGGCGTGGCGGATCGCTCGAAGCGCCTGCCAAATACGTCAAACATCTCGTTTGAATACGTCGATGGGCAAAGCATTCTCATGCATCTGGATCAAGCCGGCATCTGTGTCTCGACCGGCTCGGCCTGTCACTCGACCACGCACGAATCATCCCCGACCCTGCGCGCCATGAACGTACCATACACCGCTGCGCAGGGCTCGATTCGCTTCTCTCTCGGACGTTACAACACCGACAGCGACGTCGACACCACGTTGCAGGTACTGCCGGAAATCATCGCCAAACTCGCTGCGATGTCTCCTTATGACAAAGAGTTATCAGCAATAAAATAAGTCCTATAGGACTTATATGTCCTATGTCCTATACTATCCACGGCGACGACCATTTTTTCGAAAGGCCTTAACTACAATCAATGAGCACTGTTATCGAACCTCCTGTCACTCAGGCTGAGAAAAATCTGGAAGAAGTTGAGACTGTGACAATTCGCTTCGCCGGCGACTCGGGCGACGGCATGCAGTTGACGGGCACGCAGTTTACGAATACATCGGCCGTGGTTGGGAACGATATCTCGACGCTGCCTGACTTCCCCGCGGAGATTCGCGCTCCTGCCGGCAGCTTGCCGGGCGTCAGCGGATTCCAGTTAAACTTTTCCAGTCAGGACATTAAGACCCCGGGCGACCAGCCGAACGTGCTGGTGGCCATGAACCCCGCGGCGCTAAAAGTAAATCTTCCTGACCTGGAAGAAGGCGGCACGCTGATCGTCAACACCGACAGCTTTACCCCTGAGAACCTGAAGTACGCCAATTACGCGACGAACCCGCTCGATGACAATTCGCTTGCGGGCTTTCGCGTACACAAACTGCCGATCACGACGCTCAACATGAACGCCCTCAAGGGTAACGTTGAGCTCTCGCGTAAAGAGATCGATCGCTCGAAGAACTTCTTCGCGCTCGGCGTGCTCTACTGGCTCTACGACCGCCCGATGGAAAATACGCTGAACTGGATTCACGCCAAGTTCGCGAAGAGTCCGGAGCTGGCCAAGGCGAACGAGATCGCGCTGAAGACTGGTTACAACTTCGCCGATACGACCGAAGTTTTCACAACTCACTACACCGTCAAGAAAGCGCAAATCGCTCCCGGCAAGTATCGAAAGATTACCGGCAACGAAGCGACTGCGATCGGGTTTATTGCTGCTTCGCAGATCTCGGGTCGCCCGTTGTTTTATGGTTCGTATCCGATTACGCCGGCGTCTGACATCCTGCACGAGTTATCCCGTCACAAGGCTTTTGGCGTGAAGACGTTTCAAGCTGAAGATGAAATTGCGGCAGTTTGTGCTGCGATCGGCGCCAGCTTCGCTGGTCAGATCGGATTGACTGGAACGTCCGGACCGGGTGTGGCGCTGAAACAGGAGGCGATTGGTCTGGCGGTGATGACTGAGCTGCCGCTCGTGATCGTGAATGTTCAGCGTGGTGGACCATCGACGGGATTGCCGACCAAAACTGAACAGGCGGATCTGTTCCAGGCTGTTTGGGGACGAAACGGCGAGTGTCCGGCGATCGTTGTCGCTCCGGCGACGCCCGCAGACTGTTT
>JAICQI010000772.1 GCA_025937955.1 Pyrinomonadaceae bacterium | reverse complement strand
GGCGTGGGCGATTTCCTTCGTGGTTGTGCCCCGGAAACCCCTTTCAGAAAAGAGACTTACGGCCACACGGAGGATCTGCAACCGGCGCTCTTCGCCCGCCATCCGCGCGCTGGTTGCCGGACTTTCAATTGTCATCAGCCTGCTCAAACTATTTAGGATTCTCCACTCTACAAAGTGCGTAAAGTAAGTACTTACTTACCACTCGCTGCATTATGATGTCAAGAAAGTCCCTGGAGTGCGCCGACTTTTCGGCGCTTTGGCCAAAATCGGTGCCAAGGCACCGCACTCAAGGAGGCGCTCTCCCTACAAGACCCGACCCAAACACGCTCGGTTCGGTTTGTACGGATCCCGATCTTTTCAGTGATGTTTTACGTACCCTTTCGCAACAAGATGCGAGCAGAATGCACACTTTTTAGCGAGATCTGTCGGCACAAATCTTGCTCAACTTCTACTAGCCCAATTTGTATCCGATTCTGAAAAGGAGAATTTCCAAATGCCAGAGAATGGAAGCATTAACGAAGGAACATCCGGAACCACCGGCACCACCGGAACAACAGGAACCGGTACCGCTACCGCACTATCACAAACAGCTCAAGACTACGGTCACAAAATTACTGAAGCCGCAAATACCGCCAAAGATTATTTGAGCGACAAAGTTTCCGTAGTTGGTGACAAATTCAAAGAGTTGCAGAACGCCGATCTCGGCGAGCTCGCAGAGAACGCAAAACAATATGCGCGACAAAAACCAGGTCAGGCACTTCTGATTTCAGCAGCAGCCGGCTTGTTACTCGGGCTAATTATTCGCGGCCGGCGCTAAGCCGGCTGCACATAACCGAACAGGGGGTGCACTAACATGGCGGCAACGAGAACCAGTCTATCCAGGACGAATGGAGAGCTACCCACACGCACGGATGAGAGTCTACCAACTCTTTTCGGTCGTCTCGGCGACGATGTGATGGAGCTCTTTAATTCTCAGCTCGCATTATTCAAAGTGGAGATCAAGGAGGAGGCAAATGCCTACGCTCGCGGCGTCACTATGATCGCTGTCGGCGCTGTGATCGCGGTTGTTGGATTTGCACTGCTGAATGTGGCGATAGCTTTCGCCGTGTCGACTCTGTTCGCCCAGGCAAATTTCAGCCAGCCTGCGAGTTACGCTTTAGGCTTCGTGGTAACGGGCGCTTTCTATCTCATAGTGGGCGCGATCCTCGTGATGTTGATGAAGAACCGGCTCGCTAAGCAGGAGCTGGTACCGCAGAGAACAGTTCAGGAACTGAGAAAGGACAAGCAATGGCTGAAGAACGAACTTTAGGACTGGCTCGCGCGCAGGACCACACCGCAGAGGAGCCTTCTAAAGAAGCGCTTCAGCGTCGCGCGGAGGAGGCACGCGATTCAATTTCAAGTACCGTGACGGAGATTAAAGAAACTGTGGCAAATCAGGTACAGGCGGTCAAAGATACCCTCGATTGGCGAGAGCAGTTTAAGAAACGGCCCGTGGTGTGGAGCGCTGCGGCCCTGGGTGTCGGCTTTTGTACCGGGTATTGCATCGCAAACTACGCTAAAGGTGATAGCGATGATTATTACCGGTCGGCCATCGATCGCTACGGTGAAGAGTCGGAGCGCTATACGGCACA
Organism: Pyrinomonadaceae bacterium; assembly: GCA_025937955.1. Classification (GTDB taxonomy): domain Bacteria; phylum Acidobacteriota; class Blastocatellia; order Pyrinomonadales; family Pyrinomonadaceae; genus PSRF01. The sequence goes on along the minus strand of JAICQI010000772.1, from coordinate 1,512 downwards.
GTCATTAACTAGCACTGCGGGAAGCATGGCGCCCAGACTGGATAACGGTAAACACGATACGGGGCCGAGCTTCTTTCAGAAAGTCACCAACACTCCTGCTTTCGAGCGGGTTCGCGATGAGGCAGGAAATATTGGTGATGCTTTTGTGCAGGAGCTTTCGAAAACAGCGAAGACAGTGGTGCTGCCGGCGCTGATCACGTCGCTGCGAAACTTTATCGGCGACCATCTTCCTAACGCGGAGAAGCGGCCGTCTTATCAACCCGAGCTCGAACGTAATCCAACTTAAGCAAAGAGCTGGGCCGCAGTTGAACGCGGATGAACGCAGGTTTATATCCGCGTTCATCTGCGTTAGACTCTCCCGGCCATGCCTAATCACCTCAAATTCCTTGGAATTTTCATCGTCTCTCTGCTCGCTGTAGTTCAGGGCATTTCAACTAAAAAAGATGTGGATGAGGCTATGCGCGAAGGAGAGGCTGCCTTCGCGAAGGGCGAGTTTCCCAAGGCACTCGAAAATTACCAGCGCGCGCTGCTGCTCGATCCGAAGCTTTACGAAGCAGCGTTGATGATTGGCGACATCTACTTCAAGAGCGCCGAGCAAGTTAAAGCGAGCGAGTGGTTTGCACGCGCAATCGAGATCAATCCGGATCGCGAAACGGCTTATCGTTATTGGGGCGACTCGCTCATGAAGCAGGGACGTGTCACTGAAGCCGGCGATAAGTTTGTCGAGTCGTACCTCGCCGAGCCATACAGCCGCGAGGCTCGAGCCGGGTTCATACAGTACGCGGAACGGGTCAAGGTTTCGCTCGCTCATCCACGCGTCGAGCTGCCTGCGAGCGTCGGTTCATCAGCGGCATGGGTGACGTATGGTCTCGTGCGCGCGAATTGGGCTTCGACGGAATTCCTGAAGCAGTATCCGGATGAAAAGACTTACCGGCACAGTCTGAAAGAAGAAGCGGCGGCGATGCGTGCGGCGTTGAAGGTTTTGGACGAACAGAAAGGCGGTAAGGCCAGGGACGTCGACCCGTCACTTCAGATCATCAGGAAACTCGACAGGGAAGGATTACTGGAAGCGTTCATACTGCTCGCGCTTCCGGATGAAGGAATCGCGAAGGATTTCGCGCCTTATCGGAAAAGTAATCTCGAGAACCTGCGTCGTTACGTGAAGCAGTACGTGCTCACGAATGGCGGGCAATAAAATCTGTGTAATCTGCGGATAGCTTTAACCACAGATTACACGGATTATTTCTTGCGCGGCAGTTTCTCGTCGCGCATGGCAGTTTGATAAACGAAAGCTGCCATGATCGTCGCCGCCTGTTTCATGTCGTCGCCTTGAATGCGATCGAACACATCCTGGTTTGAATGGTGTGTGCGCGTGTCGTACTCGATCTCATCCTGGATAAACTGAAATCCCGGTAAACCGATGGCGTCGAAAGACTGGTGGTCCGTGCCGCCAGTGTTGGCGATCGTGAGTGTGCTTGCGCCCATGTCTCGGAACGGCGCCAGCCACTGCCG
>JAICQI010000429.1 GCA_025937955.1 Pyrinomonadaceae bacterium | reverse complement strand
TGTTTTTCGTGCTGGAAGCGAGACGGTGAACGTGACGGTTCAGGATTGGAGCGGGTTCATCGGACAGTGGGACGACCGGCAATGGAAGGAGACGGAAGTGTGGCTTCAGCCCCGCACGCCGCCGCCCGACATTCCGCCTGACATCGCGGCGCTGTTGCAAAGATCGCGCACCAGGCGCGACCCGTACGGGGAGATGGTTGGCGTCACACCGGGATTCATAAAACGTGCGCCCGTCGGCTGGTTTGCCTCGCATCGCCATACACCCGCTGGCACGAACGAAGCTTACGCCTATTCATACTTGTTCGTGTACACGATCGATGTGCCCGCAAACGCGCAGACGCTAACGCTTCCAAACAACGATCGCGTCCGGATCATGGCCATCACCGGATCGGATGAGCGCAGCGGCGTGAAACCCGCGCACGCCCTCTACGACACATTGGAAAAGTAGTTGAAAACGACAGTTAGGGAAAATCAGGAAGAAGCCAAAAATAACAAGTCAGGAAGAGGGGCTTGCCCCCGCTCTTCCAACAGCGGGGGCAAGCCCCTCTTCCTGACTTGTTCTTTCTTCTGTGCTTGAATGATGTTAGCGCTCTCTCTAAAAGGCATTCACAAATCCTTTGGCCCAACCGTCGCGCTCGATGGTGTCGATCTCGAGCTGCGGCAGGGCGAGGTGCACGCGCTCATCGGGGAGAACGGCGCCGGCAAGAGCACGCTGATGAATATCATTGCCGGATCACTACAGCCGGATCAGGGAAAGATGGAGATTCACGGTAAACCTTATTCTCCCTCCAACCCACTCGACGCGCGCACCAACGGCATCGCTCTGATCCACCAGGAGCTTTCTCTCTGTCCGCATCTCAGCGTCGCGGAAAACGTGCTCATGGGCATCGAGTCGTCACGCTTCGGTTGGCTCGATCGCGATCAACTCATCGCCCGCACCAACGAGGTCCTCAAAACTTTTCATCACGCAGACATTCGGCCCGAAAAACGCGTCGGCGATCTCTCAGTCGCGGCACGACAAATCGTCGAGATCTCCCGCGCACTCGCCGCACAAGCGCGCATCATCCTGATGGACGAGCCCACCAGCAGCCTGCAACGCGAAGACGTTAGCCAGCTCTTCACATTGATTCGGAAGTTGAGCGCCGAAGGAATTTCCGTAATCTACATCAGCCATTTTCTTGAAGAAGTGCGCCAGATTTCGGATCGCTTCACCGTGCTGCGCGACGGCCGCAGCGTCGCAACCGGCGACATCGCAAACACCAGCGACGACGAACTGATCGCCAAAATGGTCGGGCGCGCGCAACAAACGCTCTTCCCCGTCCGCACGCCACCAACCGAAAAACCGGAAACGATTCTCGAAGTGCGCAACCTTTCATCTCCGCCGCTGCTAAAAGACGCCAGCTTCGATCTGCGTCGCGGCGAGATTCTCGGCATCGCCGGGCTGATGGGCTCCGGTAGCACGCCGCTGCTGCGCGCGATCTTTGGTCTCGAACCTCCGGAAAGCGGTAGCATCGCCGTGAATAAAAAGAGTTTGCCGAGTGGACGCAGCACGCCCGCGATGCGTCTAATCGAAGGTCTCGGTTATCTCAGCGAAGATCGCAAAGGCGACGGCTTAACATTGAACCAGTCGATCGCCGACAATGTTACGGTCACAAAATTTGACTCGTGTTCGCGCTGGGGCTGGCTGGATCTCAGCGCGCAACGCAAACAGGCCGAAAGGCTTGTCAACGCACTGAAGATTAGAACGCAGGGCGTGCAGCAGGATGTTGGGTCTCTGTCAGGCGGTAATCAACAGAAGGTGATCGTCGCGCGACTGCTGCACCAGGACGCGGACGTGTTTTTGCTCGACGAGCCGACGCGCGGCATCGACATCGGCAGCAAAGCGCAGGTTTACGAAACAATAGCGGCATGCGCCGCAAACAATAAAGCGGTATTGATGGTGAGCTCGTATTTGCCTGAACTGTTTGGGATGTGCGATCGACTGGCGGTGATGAGTCGTGGGAGACTGTCGGAAGTTCGGAATATTGATCAATGGACGCCGGAGAGCGTGTTACAAGCAGCAATAGGGGCCGCGGATTTACGCTGATCAAGGACGGATTATGAGATTTAGATTGACCGCACTTTTAATGGTTTTTGCTTTTACGACAATGGTGCAGGCGCAGTCGGCGTTGCAGGAGATGGTGAAGACTGAGCAGGCGTTTTCGAAGATGGCGGAGGAGAAGAACACGCACGACGCGTTTATGGCGTTCATTGCCGATGATGGATTGTTGTTTCGACCTGGAGCCGTGAATGGCAAGAAGTGGATGATCGAGCATCCGCCGCCTCCGCCAAAGAATACGGACAAGAAGCCGTTGCTCGCATGGCAGCCGAAGTTTGCGGGCATGTCCGCATCGGGCGATATGGGATTCACGACTGGTCCATGGGAATCCAAAGCCGATATCAAGGACGAGAAGCCGCAGGGGTATGGTCATTTTGTGACGGTCTGGAAGAAACAGACGGACGGCTCGTGGAAGTTCGTTGTCGATCTCGGCATCAGCCATCCGCAGTCAGGTGGACCACAAACGTTGTGGCAACCACCGGACACGAATAAGACCCCATCCTTTAAGCCCGTTAATGTTCCCGCCGCAACCGAAGAACTACTTATTCGCGATCGAAAATTTAGTTTTGCCGATTACGCCTCGTCTGACGTACGACTCTATCGAGCCGGCAATCTTCCGTACATCGGCAAACAGGCTGCCGTTGAGGCATTGGCAAAGACCAAAGGCCAGATCGCGTGGCAGCCGATCGGCGGCGACGTGTCGCGCGCGGGCGATCTTGGTTACACACATGGCACTTACGAAATCGCAGATGACACGAAGAACGTGATCGAACGTGGCAGCTACGTTCGAATCTGGCAGAAGCAAGGCGGCGAGTGGCGGGTTGTGATGGATGTGACGAATGTCCACCCAAAATAGCGAAACGCGCATCTTTCGAGCACCGGGGCGGGTCAATCTTATCGGTGAACACACCGACTACAACGACGGCTTCGTAATGCCGGTCGCCCTCGACTTCTTCACCTGGGCGACAGTCTCGCCACTCGAAAATCACAAACTGCAAATCTTCTCGGAGAATTTTAACGAAGAAATCGAAGTCGATCTCGACGATCAAAACCTTGCGCGGCGCGGACACTGGAGCGACTACCCGGTCGGAGTCGCGGTCGTGCTCGAACGCGCCGGCTATCGCTTACGCGGCGCAAAGCTTCGCATTCGCGGTGAAGTGCCGATCGGATCGGGATTGAGCTCGTCGGCCGCGATCGAGGTCGCGACGGCCAGCGCGCTGGTCGCAAATTCCGGTTTGAACATTGAGGCTCGCGAGCTCGCGCGTCTGTGTCAACGGGCGGAAAACGAGTTTGTGGGCGCGCGCGTGGGTATCATGGACCAGTTTGTTTCGCTCTTTGGCAAGGCGCACAAAGCTTTGTTGCTTGACTGCCGATCGCTCGAATTCGAGCTCTTGCCGCTGCCCGACAATGTTCGGTTGATAATTTGCAACACGATGGTGAAGCACGAACTGGCGTCGAGCGCTTACAATGAACGTCGCGAGCAATGCGAAGCGGGTGCGAAGTACTTGAATGTGACTGCACTGCGCGATGCCACGCTCGAACAACTCGAGCAGCATCGCAGTGGTCTGCCGGAAGTGGTTTATCGACGTTGCCGCCACGTGATTACCGAGAACACGCGTGTTTTGACCGCTGGCGAAGCGCTGGAGCAAGGCGATCTCGATCATTTTGGAAAGCTCATGGCCGAGTCGCACCAGAGCCTGCGCGACGATTATGAAGTCAGTTCGGAGGAATTGGATCTGATGGTCGAGCTCGCGCAAAAGATCGATGGCGTCTACGGCGCACGCATGACTGGCGGCGGGTTTGGAGGCTGTACGGTTAACCTGGTTCGCAACGAGAAGGTCGACGAGTTTAGCGCGCGCGTGGCGGAAGGTTACGAACAAGTAACCAAAATAAAACCCGAGATCTATATCACCACTGCTGCTGACGGAGCGGAGGAAGTGAGCCACGGATGAACACGGATTTCATGCACGGATTTTTCTTAATCTGTGTATGAAATCCGTGTTTATCCGTGGCTAATAAAATTATGAAACTAATCATCCTGGCTGCGGGTTATGCCACGCGCCTTTATCCATTGACTCTAAACAAGCCCAAGCCGCTGCTGCCTGTCGCCGGCAAACCGATGATGGAGCATGTGCTCGACAACATCTCCACCATTCGCGCGATCGAGCACGCGTACGTCGTCACGAACGCAAAGTTTGCCTCACACTTCGAGCAGTGGGCCGAAAGCTACAACCGTCCCGACCTGCACTTCAGTTTCAGCATCGTCAACGATCAAAGCACCGACGACTCAAACAAACTCGGCGCTATCGGCGACCTGCACCTGGTCATGAGGAAGTATCTACTCGACGACGACATCATCATCGTCGGCGGCGACAACCTGTTCAGCACCGACCTCGCCGGATTTGGTGAGTACTGCGAGCAGAAGAAAGCGGCGGTCACGGCGGTTTACGACGTCGGCGATCTGGAAGAGATCAAGAAGTACAACGCCATCGAGATCGACCCAGACGGTCGCATTACCTACTTTGAAGAGAAGCCCAAAGTGCCGAAGAGCACGTTAACCGGCATCGCGCTTTATTATTATCCCCAGTCAGTGCTGCCGCTGATCGACCAGTACATCAAGGAAGGCAACAACCCGGACCAGCCCGGTCGCCTGGTCCAATGGCTCTACCCGCGCGTGCCGTTCTACACTTGGAAAGTGCCCGGTCTCTGGTACGATGTCGGCTCGATCGAAACTTTAGAAGAGGCGAATCGCGTATTTAGCAACCTGTGACGATAACAAAAACATACTTTGGCACTACCGGCGGCGCCGAGGTTTATCTTTATACCCTCACGAACGACCTTGGATACGAGGTCTCAATCTCCACTTACGGCTGCGCTATCACTACACTAAAAGCTCCCGATCGTGATGGTGTTTTCGGCGACATCGTACTGGGCTACGAAACGCTCGACGATTACGTGCGGAACCCGCGTTACCTTGGTGCATCGTGCATCGGCCGTCATGCGAATCGCATCGCGGAGGGGCGGTTCTCGTTGAACGGAGTCGATTATCAGCTCGGGCGAAACAATGGTCCGAATCATCTGCACGGCGGTTTCCAGGGCTTCGACAAGCGCGTTTGGAATGCGACGGAAGATGGGAACGTGTTGCGGCTTTCGTACCTGAGCAAAGATGGCGAGGAGAGTTATCCGGGAAATCTCGAAGCGTATGTGGAATATGGTTTGTCCGGTAACGAACTGAGCATCAACTATCGTGCGTCCATTGATCGCGATACGATCGTGAACCTGACGAACCACTCGTATTTCAATCTTGCGGGCGCGGGGACGATCGTCGACCATGAGTTAACGTTGCATGCTGATAGCTTTACTCCGGTAGACAGTGGTTTGATTCCGACTGGTGAGATCAAGCCGGTTGCCGGCACCCCGATGGATTTCCGCAACAGCAGACCTATCGGATCCGAGGTCGAATACGATCACAACTTTGTCTTGA
>JAICQI010000115.1 GCA_025937955.1 Pyrinomonadaceae bacterium | reverse complement strand
TCATCATTCTGGTGGAAGTTGCTTTGAATGCAGCAATGGCAGACTGGACCCATCGCTATGCAATCTCGCTCGGCGCTCTTTTGGTCGGTACCGGTTTTGGTGCGTTGATTTTCGTCAATAGTGTTTCCGCGGCAGGCGCTACTGTCGTGATCTGGACTTTTGGAGAGATGATTCTGCTGCCGGCCAGTTCTGCTTTCGTCTCAGATACCGCACCAAGCAAACAAGCAGGTGCGTATATGGGACTTTATACGATGGGTTTTAGCGTGGCTGTCGCAATTGGGCCATGGTTGGGAACCCACATCCTCGAACATTATGGTTCCGACGCGGTTTGGATCGGCACTTTTATCTGCGGTTGCGTGACGACCGCAATGATTTGGTTTCTACCGGCAATTGCTCGTAAGGATCGCACATCGGCGACGTCGAGGACAGGTTAGCGCTTTTTTTGCTGCTGGTAATTTATTGAAGGTATTGGTGGCCAGGGATGGAATCGAACCGCCGACGCCGGCCTTTTCAGGGCCGCCTACCGAATCGGGGAAGTGGTTTGAAATCAACGGATCTTACGAAGTTCGACCCGGAGGAGAAAATGACCATGAACAAGAAACTACGTCTTTTCCTGCTCTCTGCATTTGCGCTATGCGTTGGGTTGCTTTTGGGTTCGCAGCTTGTCGAACGAGGGGGCAGCGCTCAGAGGACCAATCCGGCTCCGAGGAAAGGAGTGTGGGAATACTGCACTGCGCAAGTGATTGAAATCCATGGAACGGAAAACAAGAAGACAGTCGGCACAGGCTTGGTTTGCTATCTCAAATCGTCAGGTGCCCAGTGTGAAAAATTCGAAACCACGGTTGAGGGGCCAATCGAAAGCAGTGCTGCTATAGCCACGTCTAACAGCTTGGCGAATATCATTAGCAAACTGGGAGATGACGGTTGGCAAATGGTTGGGGAAGGTCCCTGGATCGCAATAAAGAGCGACGACAAACCTTTGTATTTCAGGAGACAAAAGTAGGCCGATCTATCTTTGGTTTGTCTCTTTATTAGTTAGTATCGGCTCCGCAACCGCTACAATGGAAAGCCCGCGCAGTAGCTGGCTTTCGAACTGTTCCGCAATCGACACTGCCTGCCAGAAATCGTTCCGCCCAAGCAGCTTGAATCCCGGGAAAAAGTCTCCCTTTGCGGTTCCGACGGGAATCACCTTTCCTGATTTTCGGCTCAGATAAATCAGTCTCATCTCAGGGCCGGCGACGTTGAAATCCTTCGCCTTATTTGCAAACTTTACAGCCGAGTTCATTAATTCAAATGAAAGAACTGGGTCGAAGACTGCATACGATGAAGCGAGCCAAAGATACGCACGGCTATATGCCGCTGAGCCAGTGTCCTTCTCTAGCGTTTTCCGGGTGTCTTCAAGAACAGTTCTGGTCAGGTCTGGTTCTTTTTTGCGTCCACTCTTCGCAAACGAGACTACAGCTTCCACCCTAACCTCAGGATCTTCGATTCGTTCTATTACTCTTGCCGCAGTAAACAGTTCCCCTCGTTTGATTAGTTCGTCAGCTTCTTGACGATTGATGTGAGTGAGCACCACTGTTCTCTTGTCGAGACTCTCGGCCCGGCTCGCGATCTCTCTTGCCCGGACATACTTTCCGTCCTTTGCCAGCAATAGGGCAGCTTCCAGATATAGCGCATCGCGATCTTCCTCATTCTTCGCTTCTGACGCCCGGGCGATCTTTTCTTCGATCGTATCGGCCGTTGGCTCCCTTGGCAGTAACTCCTCTCGCGGCACATCGGACGACATACCCGCCAGTTCTCGAATAAGCCTCTCCAGTTCGTTAGACTTCTCAGGCCAGTACAATTTGTAGAAAGGGTATAGGTGCCGCGAAGTGACCATTAAGGCGCCACCTATCATTTCATCTTTCGGTTGCGCATTCTGGTTCGCCAACCACACTCGATTCATCCGTTCGAATGCACCATTCAGGAAGCGCCTGACAAGCTGTGTATCTGGTTCGGGTTGCGGAATAAGACGAAGATATGAGCTGAGAATTACCGCATCGTAAAGATTGGTTGAATCTTCGGCCACGAAGACATCTGTCGCCTTGGCAAATAGCTTAGTGGCGGAAGGACGGTTACTAATTATCAAGGCTTTGAATAATTCGCTAAACTCTTCCGGTACGCCATACCCAAGGCTACGAACTGCATAATCAATTGCTTTCTCCTGATCTGAACTGACCTCTTTGAGCGCCATAGAAACCAAAGCACGCTTTTGGAGGCTACTACTCCCAAAGACTTCGGGCCGGTTATGAAGTTCCGCGACTCTCTTAGTGTTCTCCTTGATGCTCCCAAGGAGTTCTTGAAAGAGATCAGCATCGTGTTTCTGGGCCACTGACAATACTTCGCTACGAAGCGACTCGCGCAACGCACTTGTACGCACATTCAAGGATGCAGAGTCTTCTTTTTCGCCCGCCTCTGCTTTCACGTTTGCCAGTAACGCATAGGCCTCGCGAAGCAATTGCTTGCCTCTTTGCGGGTTAATATCCCAGGTGACATCCGCGATTCGTGACGAAACAATTATTCGATCTTTCTCTCGGTTATATGACTTAGTTCGGTCGAGTTCCTTGTCAAGCAATCCAATAGCTTGCTTCCTGAGTACTTCAGCTTCTTCGGCTTCCTTAGATAAGTGCTGCGTTGATACTCTGACGGTTGAGATAGTAGCGAGCGCAGTTAGTGTTGCGAGGAATCCTATTATTGAATGCTTCATCTTAACACCTTCAATCTGGCGAGACGCTAGGTAATGTATCGACCCTCACATTTGTGCATAGTGCCTTCGAACAGAACTATGCACAAATGCTCAGGTTGCAATTAATGACTTTCGCTGAGAAATACCCATTGAGACTACTGAGCTCCTCCGCTTTCGATCTCTGCATCACTGCCTTCTTTCGGACAAGTAATAATGCAGGAGCAGTTACCGGAACTCTCATTGATCGTGCAATCGCACCTTGGTACTCCGTCGGGATCGAATGAGGCCCTGCCAGGTCTTGTGCAGGCGGCTTGGGCGACATAACCCTGAGGCGCAAAATATGCGGGCACGGCCGTGATTAATGCGCCCATGAGGAGAACCAGCGCAAAGGCATTGCGCGTGAACTCTACTAGATTGTATTTCCTCATGATGTGTCCTTTCTTAGATCTTCATCAGTCAATTGAATTTTCTGTTTTCGGTTGCGGTCGCCAATGACTAGTGTGACCCGCCGTCCTCAGGAAGAAAGCCCTCATCGCCAGGCTTGGGGCAGGGGGCCGAGACAGTGCAGCGACAGTTGAAACCCGATGTCACCGTACAGTCGCAGATTAGTGTTCCGTCCGTAGTCGCTACCGACTTCCCTTGTTTCGTCTCAGAGCATTGAGCGTAAACCACCTGTGAGTTACTGAAAGTTCCAACTAATGATCCACCCGCAGCGAAAGTGAATAGCAATAAAGTCAACGTCACGCGTTTCATACTACCTCTCCTCCTTTTGTACCTGTAACCGTCCCGCGATTACACCCACGAGTTACTAGAGATTTCCGGTTTTTGGGTTAACAAATATTCCCTGGGCATCAGGTGGCCCAGAGACTCATGTGGTCGTTCTTCGTTATATTCTTTCAGCCACTTTTCGGTCTGCTCTCTGACTTCGTACAAACTCTGACAAACTATCTAGCACCGCTTCGCGATAGCTACGGTTGAATCTTTCAATGAAGCCGTTCTGCGGCGCAATTAGTCAACGACAGAACGGCCTATGTTGCGTTTGCATCGTGGTACATGATGAACGGTGGCGACCTTTACGAGTTGGCAAAGATATTGGGCCACTCGAATATTAAGATGACCGAGCGTTACGCGAAGCTGGCGAAGCAGCATATTGCCAGAACAAGCAACACGGCTCGGGAAATGTGGAAGTTACTTGAACCGATCAGCGAGAAAGAGGCTGTAGGGTAAACCGATGTACGCGTATTGTACGCGCGCTGATTTTTGAATGTTTTTGGCTATCTGTAAGTTGTTGAAAGTATTGGTGGCCAGGGACGGAATCGAACCGCCGACGCCGGCCTTTTCAGGGCCGCGCTCTACCAACTGAGCTACCTGGCCAGATGGTGGAAAAAGAGGCGTAGTATAGGAATAGGGCCGAATAACTGTCAACTTGACCATGGGTTTTGCGTAAAATCCCACCAAACTGTGTAAAGATTTTTGTCGGATTCGTCACAAAAAGACGTTGACTGATTCGTCGCGGGGTGTATAATTCCAGACGTTGCGGGTGGCGCTGGTGCCCAAACATCAGCTAGGTTGAAAAGACGGCCATCCAATTCAAAATTGATAGTGCCCGCCAGTGCCAGCTCGGCCGCCGATCGCGCCCCCCGCAGTCGCTACCTTCGAGCTGGCACAGCTATTTTAAATCCATCAAAGTGTCAGCCTGGACCCGCGCCGACTCAATCGTGTCGCGCTCATCGATAGTCAATAACTTCCGGTGGAGCATCACCAGTTCACCATCAATCAGAACTGTATCGACATCTTCAGTCTCAGCCGAATAGAGCAGCGCTGACACAACATCCTTCACTGGTGTCGCGTGCAAACGATCGAGTCTCACAACGGACAGGTCAGCCCGCTTACCAATCTCAAGACTTCCGACTTCAGCATCAAGACTCATCGCCCGCGCACCATCGATCGTGGCGAGGCGAAGAACGCGATTTGCCGGCAGCACTTCCGGTCCGTGCAAAGCTTTCTGAAGCAGCGCCGCAGTTCGCATTTCCGTGAACATGTCGAGCCGGTTGTTACAGGCCGCGCCATCAGCTCCCAGGGAGACCGAGATTCCCAGCTCGAGCAGTTTTGCGACCGGAGCGATGCCTGAGCCGAGCTTTAAGTTTGACGAGGGACAGTGGACCACATTCGTCCCTGATGCTCGCAGTATCTCGATCTCGGCACTGCTGAGGTGAACGCAGTGCGCCAGCGCCACGTGGCGACCAGTCAAACCGAGACTATCGAGATAAGCGACGTTGCGTAACCCGCTCTCTTGTTGGACCATCTCACATTCGGTTCTGTTCTCCGAAGCATGCGTATGGACCATCACACCGCGCGCACGTGCCAGACCAGCAACGCGCTCGAGCAGTTCGCGAGTGCAACTGATCGCAAAGCGCGGGGCAAAACAATAACGAATGCGGCCATCCGCTTTGCCGTGCCACTCCTCGAGCAACGCCACTGACTCGTTAATCGAATTCCCAGTCTGCTCCTGCAAAGCAGATGGGACTTCATCGCCTTTGTCCATCATGCACTTGCCAACGGTGGCGCGAAACCCGGTCTCTTCGACGATCTTGAAAACTTCGGCGGTGTGATTCACCGTCTCCATTGTCAGCGCGCACGTAGTACCGCCCTTGATGAGCTCAGCGATTCCGAGACGAGCGGAAGCTCTAATCGACGCGGGCGAGTGCGCAGCTTCCATGGGCCAGACGCGCTGCTTCAACCAATCGATGAGCGCGAGATCGTCGGCGGCGCCACGAAAGATCGTTTGACAGAGATGAATGTGTGTTTGGACGAAGCCAGGGATCACAGCGCAGCCGTCGGCATCGATTACCGTATCGGCTGTTTGTCCGGAGCCGCCAATTGCCGCGATGCGCCCGTCGGAAACAAGCAGGTCGCCACGCACGATGGTGTTCGCGGAATCCATCGTGACGAGCGTGCCGTTTTTAATGAGGACTGAAGACATACCAAAGACAGTTTATGCCACAAAAAGGCACAAGAAGCACAAACGAAACTTTATTTGTGCTTTTTGTGCCTTTTTGTGGCTTGTATTTTACTTCGTGGCTGCTTTCACATTTGCAGGCTCAGGTTCTTCCCGCACGGGAAGGCCCAACTTCACCTTCACATCGCGCTCGATTTTTCGCAGCACTTCGGGATTGTCTCTCATTGCCGTTTTGGCGTTTTCCCTGCCCTGGCCCAACCGTTCGCCTTTGTAAGAAAACCAGGCGCCACTCTTTTCCACCGCCCGTTGCGCCACCGCCAGGTCGAGCAAGTCGCCCTCGCGCGAAATACCTTCGCCATACATGATGTCGAATTCACACTCGCGGAAAGGCGGCGCCACTTTGTTCTTCGCCACCTTCACCTTGGTGCGATTGCCAACCACGCGGTCGCCATCTTTGATCGCGCCAATGCGACGGATGTCGAGTCGCAGCGAAGAATAAAACTTAAGCGCGCGACCGCCGGTAGTCGTTTCCGGATTGCCGAACATGACCCCGATCTTTTCGCGGATCTGGTTGATGAAGATGAAGCAGGTGTTCGACTGCGCAACGATCGCCGTGAGCTTGCGCAGTGCTTGCGACATCAGTCGCGCCTGCAATCCCGGCAACGAATCGCCCATCTCGCCGTCGAGCTCCGCACGCGGCACCAGCGCCGCCACGGAATCGACCACGATCACGTCGACTCCATTCGAGCGTACGAGCGCTTCGGCAATCTCCAGCGCCTGTTCGCCAGAGTCAGGCTGCGAGATCAGTAACTGATCCACGTCGACTCCGAGCTTCCCGGCGTAATCAGCGTCCATCGCGTGCTCGGCGTCGATATACGCGGCCACGCCGCCGGCCTTCTGGGCTTCCGCCACGATATGAAGAGCGAGCGTCGTCTTGCCGGAGCTCTCCGGTCCATAGATTTCGACGATGCGTCCACGCGGCACTCCGCCGACACCAACAGCGGCATCGAGGCTGAGCGAGGTCGTCGAAATTGCTGGTATGTCAGACACTTCGCGCTCGCCGAGTCGCATAATCGATCCCTTGCCAAACTTCTTTTCAATGTTAGCTAATGCGGCTTCTACTGCGCGGCCGCGGTCTGCAGTGGTTCGGTCATCTGCCATCACATACATCTCTTTCTTCTGCTCCTCTTCTCAGAATCCGCTTAGATCCGTGTCAGCGAGCAGATCATAGCACAGTGTTTCACACTTGCAACAGTAATTTTCGCCTGAAGGGTGAGGTTTTTTCGACCCCTCGTGAGGTTGCGCAAACATATATCGACACGCACTTTAACAGGATTCTCAAAATATGCAACAGAAACTCCTTGGAGGCGCCCATTAAACTGCTCAGGACCTAAAGCCCGTCGAAAATTTACCGACGCGTTCCACGAGCTCGGGCGAGCCTGCAAGCCGTTCCATCTCCGCAACGATCGCCGAACCCACTACCACTGCATCAGCATAACGATGCACGTCGGCGACTTGCTCTGCGTTTGAGATACCAAAACCAACCGCGATCGGAAGCGAGGAAAACTGTCGCATGCGGTTCACAAGTGTTTCCGCTTCGGCGCTCACGGTGTTGCGGGTGCCGGTAACGCCTGCTCGAGAAACCGCGTAGATAAATCCGCTCGCACGCTCGGCAACCAGCTTCAGACGCTCGTCAGTTGAAGTCGGCGCAATCAAAAAGATCATGTCGAGACCTTGAGCATGCAACTCTGCTTCAAACTCGCCGGACTCTTCCGGCGTGAGATCGGTAACCAGAACACCGTCGAGCCCGGCGTCTTTGACTGCTTGCGCGACGCGCTTCAAACCAAACTGGAGCAAGGGATTGTAGTAGCTGAAAAGAATGATCGGAACGTCCGTGCGTTTTCGCGCGCCGGCAGCAGTGTCTAGAAGCTCCTGCAAACCAAAGTTGTGCTTGAGAGCACGTTCGGAGGCGCGTTGAATTACCGGCCCATCTGCCATCGGATCGCTAAACGGCACGCCGAGCTCAATCAACGTCGCGTTCTGAGCGAGTGCAACCAGGAGTTCTTCGGTAGTAGCGAGGTCAGGATCGCCCGCGGTGATGTACGGAATAAAGCCCTTCTGTCCCTGCTGCTTCAAGCTGTTGAAAACGTCTGCGATACGTCCCACGCTGTTATAGCTCCAACGCTTCGCGCACGGAGTTAACGTCTTTATCTCCGCGTCCCGAAAGATTGACGATCAGGATTTGATCGCGTCGCATATCGCGCGCGACTTTTATCGCTTGTGCCACGGCGTGCGCCGATTCGAGTGCCGGAATGATTCCTTCCAGGCGAGAAAGAAGTTGAAACGCTTCCAGCGCCTCGCTGTCGGAAACGGAGACGTACTCAACACGGCCTGCATCGTGCAGAAACGCGTGTTCTGGTCCGATCGAGGGATAGTCGAGACCGGCGGAGATCGAGTGAGTCGCGGCGACCTGGCCGTTGCCGTCCTGCAAGACGTAGCTCATCGTTCCCTGCAACACGCCCGGACGCCCGCCGCCAGCAGCGTTAAAGCGAGCGGCGTGCTGGCCCAACTCGTTGCCGGAGCCACCTGCTTCGACGCCGATCATACGGATCTCTGAATCCGATAAGAACGGATGGAATAGACCGATCGAATTCGAGCCGCCACCGACGCAGGCGATCAGGGCATCAGGCAAGCGGCCTTCTCGCTCGAGGATCTGTGCGCGCGCCTCGCGTCCGATGACGCTCTGAAAGTCTCGCACCATTAGCGGATAAGGATGTGGACCAAGCGCACTGCCGAGCAGGTAGTAAGTGTCGGCAACATTTGTGACCCAATCGCGCAGCGCTTCGTTGATCGCGTCCTTTAAAGTACGCGAGCCGGCGTTAACTTCGCGCACTTCCGCGCCGAGCAGTTGCATGCGAAAAACATTCAACGCCTGCCGGCGCATGTCTTCAGCGCCCATGTAGACCACGCAATTCAGTCCGAACAGCGCGCAGACAGTGGCGGTTGCCACGCCGTGTTGTCCCGCGCCGGTTTCCGCGACGATGCGTTGCTTGTTCATGCGTCGGGCGAGCAGCACCTGGCCGAGTGTGTTGTTGATCTTGTGCGCGCCTGTGTGCAGGAGGTCTTCGCGCTTGAGATAGATGGAGGCTCCACCGCAGTGGGCAGTCATGCGGGCGGCGTAAAAGAGCGGCGTGGGCCGGCCTGCGTAATTCTGCAATAGATCCTGGAGCTCAGATTGGAACGATTGATCGTCCCTGGTGGCGAGATAAGCCGCAGTCAACTCCTCGAGCGGAGCCATCAAGGTTTCCGGCACAAACCTTCCGCCGTACTTTCCCCAATGACCAAGCGAATCAGGTTGTGGAATTGAGGACGACATCTCAAACTCCGGGCAACTTTTCCTGCAATGGAGGCGCAACTGATACTCGATCGCGTCCGGCATTCTTCGAAACGTAGAGCGCGCCGTCACTGGCGGAGTAGAGCATTCTTTCGGTAGTCGCGTTCTCCGGACAGCCCGCGACACCGATACTCACCGTCACCGCGCCAACTCCCTCGACACGTTTTCCACCGAGCACCGATCTCAAACGCTCGGCGGCCGAGACGGCACGTTGGAGATCGACACCAGCAAGCAACATTGCAAACTCTTCCCCACCGAGCCGCGCAGCCGTGTCGTTGTCGCGCGAGACTTCCCTCAACGTTTGCGCGATCTGGCGGATCACCATGTCGCCCACCGGATGCCCAAACTTGTCGTTCACAGCCTTGAGATGATCGATATCCAACATCAACAACGCACACGGCACGCGGTAGCGACGCCAGCGTTCAACTTCACGCGCCAGTGCAACACGGAACCGCCGTCGATTGGCCAGACCTGTGAGCGAATCCAAATCAGCGTCCGCGCGCAACTGATCGATCTTCTGTCGCAGCAACACGAGCTGCTGCGTTCTCTCGATCAACAGATCGAGCTCAGCAGGCAGCGTGAAGTAATCGAATGCACCCTCGACAATTGCGCCGAGACGAAGCGGAACCGAGGAAGGTTCGGAGCCCGCAAGGATAAGCGGAATTCCATCCTCGGACTGCGCCAGCATCTTCGACAGTTCCTTGATGCGCAAGCCACGCGTGGCGGCGTGAGCCACGACGAGATGTGGCCGCGTCCGCGTCATGGACACCATGGCGGCGGCGCCGTTTGAGACGCCAAAAACGTCGATGCCTCGCAACGAAAGGGCGTCGATGAATTGCGGCTGTTTGTCGCCTGCGATCAAGAGCACACGACCGCGCGCGCGCTCCGATGGTTTGGTAATCGGGTCTTTTTCGGGCCTGGGAGTCATAGTCAGACCTTGAGAGGTCAACGATTCAAACAAAGTTGTTTGAGGAGAACCAGCTGAAATTTTCAGGGCTAGGGGCAATGTCTAGAATACTCCGCGACTGTAGGGAAACGTCAAGTTTTAACACCCCGCACGGTATCGACAAAAGCGCGCATGCGCTCGTGGTTCTTTGTTCCGGGCCTGTCTTCGAGTGAGCTGCAGGCGTCCACCGCGTACGGGCGCACTTTGTTGATCGCTTCTGCAACATTTTCAGGCGACAGGCCGCCCGCGAGGTAGAGTTTCGGGACGATTCGGCTGACTTGTTGTGCAATCGACCAGTTAAATACGCGGCCAGTGCCACCGCGCAAACGATTGTCTCGCGTGTCGAGCATGATTGCATCGACCTGGTAGCCGGAGGCCCGTGCCGGGTCGAAACTGTCTGACACGGCGAGAGTTTTGATCACCACGGTGTTCGCGGCGAGCTCGTGACAGTAGTCAGGCGACTCGTCGCCGTGTAGTTGCAGTGCTTTGAGCCCGGCTTCGTTTGCGATGTCCATCGCTGTTTGCGGTGAATCTTCGTTGACGAAGACGCCGACGGTAAGGATCGAACTCGGAAGCTGTTGGATGATTTCATGTGCGGCGGGCGGGGTGATGTAGCGCGGGCTCGGTTTGTAGAAATTGAAGCCGAGCGCATCGGCGCCAGCCGCAACGGCAGCCAGAGCGTCGTCGAGATTGGTGATGCCGCAGATCTTAACGAGTGTCATTTCAGCGACGGGCGGCCACGGAGTGCCGCCCCTACAAAATTGCGTAACGTAACTTCAGGGTTGTCAGCGCGCATCAATGTTTCACCGATCAAGAAGCCGTGATAGCCGGCTTCACGCAGACGCCGAAGATCGTCCGGATCACGCAAGCCACTTTCGCTGATAAGCAAAGCGTCTGACGGTGCTTCGCGTGCAAGCAAGAGCGATGTGTCGAGGGAGACTTCGAAGGTGCGAAGGTCTCGATTATTGACGCCAATCAAAGTTGCGCCGGAGGCGACCGCTCTGTTCATCTCTTCGCTGCTGTGGACTTCCACGAGCGCGTCTATTCCCAACTCGTCTTCAGCCACTCGTCTGAGTCGCGATAATGTCTCGTCGTCCAACGCCGCGACTATCAAAAGGATCGCATCCGCCCCAGCGGCAGCG
>JAICQI010000904.1 GCA_025937955.1 Pyrinomonadaceae bacterium | reverse complement strand
TTTGGATTATGACTTGTCGAAGGTGATGTTTATTACGACGGCAAATACTCTTGATCGTATTCCACGGCCACTGCAGGACCGCATGGAGATTATTCGAATCGCTGGTTATACGGAACTCGAGAAGCTCAGTATTGCTAAGCGTTATCTGTTGGAGAAGCAGAAAGAAGCCAATGGCCTCACTCCTGAAAACGTTACATTTACCGATAATGCTTTACTGGGGGTCATTCGGCACTACACGAAAGAAGCCGGGGTAAGAAGCCTCGAACGTGAGATCGCAGCGATCTGCCGAAAGGTTGCCGTTGAGGTAGTCAAGAAAGATCGAAATACCCATATGCAGGTGGGAACAAAGAGTCTCCATAAATATTTGGGGCCCGTGAAGTACCGCTACGGCAAGGCTGAAGATGAGCAGAAGGTCGGAGTAACGACCGGTTTGGCATGGACGGAACTTGGCGGTGAATTGCTGGCAACTGAGGTGACCGTTATGCCAGGAAAAGGCCAGCTGATCATCACCGGAAAATTGGGCGATGTCATGCAAGAGTCCGCGCAGGCTGCCATGAGTTACGTTCGGTCTCGAGCAGCGGAGCTTGGCTTGGACAAAGACTTCTATCAAAAGATCGATATTCACATCCACGTTCCGGAAGGAGCTATCCCTAAAGATGGCCCTTCGGCTGGGATAACGATGGCGACATCACTAGTGTCAGCGTTGACGACAGTTGCAGTGCGAAATGATCTTGCCATGACCGGCGAAATTACTTTGCGTGGCACCATCCTGCCGATTGGCGGGCTGAAGGAAAAGGTTTTGGCTGCGCACCGGGCAGGAATCAAGAAAGTCTTAATACCTGCCGAGAATGAGAAAGACATAGAAGAGATTCCCGCTGCGGTTTTGAAGACTGTAGAGCTTGAATTGGTCGCTCACATGGATGACGTGCTAAAGAAGGCGTTAGTCATTGACAATCCAGAAAATCTCTTCAAGCGCCCGCCGCTAACGATAGAATCAAAAGAGGGGCCAGCTCCGTTCGGGGAAAAGATCGATGATAACGCTCCCGCTGAGATTCTCCCTCAGTAAATAATTGTTCCGATACTTCGGCCAGCCGTGTGATTTGACACTCGGTTGGCCGACTGTTATAAACTCGCAACGTCTGATTAGACAGATTTGCTTGAATGGAAGAGTAATGACCAAGGCAGACTTAATCGATTCATTAGCAAGACGCGCTGAGATGCCCCGACAAAAAGCAGAGGAAATTGTCAACGGATTTCTTGATGATATTGTTGCCGCTTTAAAGAATGGGGATAAAATAAATGTTTCCGGATTCGGGACTTTTTCGATCTCGGAGCGTAAAGGGCGAACCGGGAGAAACCCGAAGACCGGGGAAGCGATCGAGATCGCTCCTTCTAGGGTCGCTAAGTTCAAGGCCGGTAAGATCTTAAAAGAGGCCCTCAGCTAGAACACCCTATCGCGTAAATCCGAGCTGGTGGTATACACCAGAGGTAATCCGGAAAAGGGGCGGTTAGCTCAGCGGGAGAGCATCGGCCTTACAAGCCGGGGGCCACAGGTTCAAATCCTGTACCGCCCACCAATCGTTAGTTAATCACTTGGGGTCGTAGTTCAGTTGGTTAGAACGCCGGCCTGTCACGCCGGAGGTCGCGAGTTCGAGTCTCGTCGGCCCCGCCATTTTCTCGAAGTGGCACAGAGATATTGCGAGGGTACCAGTATGAATACCAAAGAAGCGCTTGCCCAACGAGAGTGGTACATCGTTGATGCGGATGGAAAAATCTTGGGCCGCATGGCTAGCGAGATCGCCAGGGTTCTGCGCGGTAAGAACAAGGTGATTTTCACTCCCAACGCGGACACCGGCGATTTTGTCATCGTCATCAATGCTAAAGGTGTGAGGCTTTCGGGACACAAACTGGATGATAAGATCTATTATCGTCACACCAATTATCCTGGAGGAATTCGTTCCCGCACGGCCGCGGACCTTCTCGAGAACAAACCGGAGGATTTGATTCACTTAGCTGTTAAAGGAATGTTGCCCAAAAACCGTTTGGGTAGAAAATTAGCTGCCAAGCTCAAAGTGTATTCAGGTGCCGAGCATCCTCACGAAGCACAAAAACCAAAACTGCTGGCGATCCGAGCTTAGGAGGCTATCAAATGGCAGAAAAAGTGATCACTGCAACCGGGAGACGAAAGACTTCTGTAGCTCGCGTGTTTTTACGTCTGGGAAAGGGCTCCATCGCTATCAATGATCGAACGCTCAATGAGTATTTTGGCCGGGAGACTGCTCGCATGATTGTCATGCAGCCTTTCGAGTTAACTCAGACGACCGGTAATTATGACGTC
>JAICQI010000644.1 GCA_025937955.1 Pyrinomonadaceae bacterium | reverse complement strand
CGCATCGCGCCCTAGAAGGAGGAGCCATGTACCATCTTAAATACGATTTCCGATTGTTCTTTTTCGGTTTAGTTTGCGCGGTATCGCTCTTCCTCTCGCCGGCAGCATCCGCGCAGACCGTCACCGGAACCTTGCAGGGCACGGTGAGTGATTCAAAGGGCGCGGTCGTTCCCGGCGCGGATGTGGTCATTCGAAACATTGAAACGGGCCAGGAGCGCAACGTGAAAACCGGAAGCGAAGGAACATACCTCGCTGCGTTTCTTCCCATCGGACGCTACACAGTGACCGCCTCCAGCACCGGTTTCAGCAAGGTCGCGCAGGAAAACATCGACGTCCCGCTGAATCAAACCATTGTCGTCAACTTCACTCTGAACCCAAGCTCGGTGACTGAGGCCGTCGTGGTGACATCCGACGCAGCCCCAATCAACACCACGAACTCAGAAATCAAAGGCTCGCTCAATTCTCAGGAGATCCTCGATAAGCCGACGCTCAACCAGGGCAGCTTCCTGACCCTGGCCGATACGTTTACCGGCTTCCAGGAAAATCCGACGAACGGCCAGAACAATCCCACCGCGTCTTCCGGTTCTTCAATCAACTTCAACGGCACCGGCACGCGCGGCGCGACTTTTCAGATCAACGGCGTCAACAACGACGACTCGTCAGAAAACCAGAACCGCCAGGGCGCATCGCTATCTACGATCAAAGAGTTTCAAGTCATCACCAACAACTTCAGCGCCGAGTTTGGTCGCGGTTATGGGGCGGTAG
Source organism: Pyrinomonadaceae bacterium (assembly GCA_025937955.1). Taxonomy (GTDB): domain Bacteria; phylum Acidobacteriota; class Blastocatellia; order Pyrinomonadales; family Pyrinomonadaceae; genus PSRF01. The sequence continues at coordinate 3,154 of JAICQI010000644.1, read as the reverse complement.
TGCTGGTCCAGACCAAGTCGGGAACCAACAATCTCCACGGCGACGTCTACTGGTATCACAACGACAGCGCTCTGAACGCTACGAATAACGCTTTCTCACCGGGCGTAAAGAAGGGCGTCACTCGCCGCAATCAATTTGGCTTTACGTCGGGCTTCCCGATGTGGAGAGATCGCCTCTTTGGTTTTGTCAGCCTGGACCACACGGAGAACTCAGGCGCAAACGCATTCAACCGCGACGTTTTCACTTTAGCGGAACGCAATCCAGCCAATTGGTTCAAGCTCGTACCCGGAAACGACTCGCCCGCGAATCGCGCCTTTATTCAGGGCGTCATGGATCGCTTTGCCAACGCGGTGCCGAATGATCCAGCTAACGCGCGAATATTTCGCGGCCAACAGGGATTTGATTTTCCCGCGCGCGATTACTCAGGACGGCTCGACTGGAATGCGCGTGAGAAAGACAACTTCACCGCCCGTTGGCAATACACGCGGCAGAAGTTCCTGGCCGACGACATCATTATCGGCGAACGCGCCGATCAGAATCACAAACAGCAGAACTTCGGAATGACCTGGACCCACATCTTTTCGGCAGAGACCGTCGGTGAGTTCCGTTATGGACTCGGTTTGCGCACGACTCTCGTAAATATTGCCGCCGGCAACGACACCCCGATCATTCGTTTCTTCAATCCAACTCCAATTACCAGCCAGTCGATCATCGGCAACGCCGGCAACTTTCCGATTCAGCGTTATCAAACGGACCACCAGTTTGTTTACAACCTCACTACGGTCTTTCGCACGCACCAGGTACGCGCCGGCACAGACATTCGCCGCCAGCAACTCGACGATCTGGCTGACAACTTTTCACGCGGCTTCTACAGCAGCACCGTGGCCGCCTGTAACGGATTCACGTACCCCAACGGATTTCAGCAGTTCATCAACGGCTGTACTCCGAATTATCAAAAAGGATTCGGTCCATTCTTCCTCGAGAATCGGGTTCGCGAAGCAAACTTCTACGGCGAAGACAATTGGAGAATACGCCCCAATCTCACGCTCAATCTCGGATTGAGATATGAATACGTATCGGCACCTGAAGAAGCCGCGGACCGCATCAACTACGGTTTTGAGGACGATAAAGACAACTGGGAACCGCGCATCGGTTTTGCCTGGAGCCCGGATTTTGAATCAGGATTTCTAAATCGCGTGTTTGGCAACGTTGGCGATTCTTCGATACGCGGCGGTTACGGCATTTTTCATGGACGTCTCTTCCAGTCGATCTTTTCGCAGGGCGGCGCCACCGTAAGGTTCAATCCACCGAATGCGTTCTTCTACAACCAATCGGGAGTGGCAACGTCGGGCTTTAATCCAGTGAACCTGGCCGATCCGACCAACGGTTTCGTGTTTGTGCCTGGACCACAGACTGCGCGGCACACACTAACCCTGATCGATCCGGGCCTCGAGATGCCCTACACGCAGCAGTGGAACTTAACGATTGAACGACAGATGCCGTTTGCTTCCGCGTTCCGCGTGAGCTACACCGGCAATCGCGGCATCGGGCTGCTGAAATACTCGCTCGAGAACCTGCCATTGCACGATCCAGTGAATGGCGTGCGGGTTGTAGATCATCCGAACAACGGAACACTGCGCGGCCAGGTCATCAAACCCGCGGCCGATATTCATTGCGCCGGCACGGCTGGAACCACGGCGATTCCGTTTACGGCCCTGTGTCCCGTGGTTGTTCCGATTGCGGCGACTGAATACAGCTTCCGCGTGCCGCGCACAAACGAGCGCCGGCCAAACGGTCTCTATGGGACCAATCTCGCGGTCTCGAATGCGGCGTGGAGTTACTACCACGCGATGCAGCTCGAATGGACCAAGCGTCTCAGCAACAATCTCAACTTCCAGGCTGCGTACACGTGGAGTAAAGCGATCGATACCACTTCTGAAGCGACGGCTGTGGGTGTCGGCGACAGCAATCAAAACGGAAACAATGCCCAGCTCAGCCGCGGTCTTTCGCGGTTCCATACGCCGCATCGCTTCACCATCTACGGCACTTATCGTCTGCCGTTTTTCAGTGGCGACAAAGGGTTCCTGGGCCAGACTCTTGGCGGTTGGCAGTTTTCAGCCGTGGTGAAGTTGTCGAAAGGCAATCCATTTACAGTCACGACGGCGGCGCAGGATCTTAACTTCGACGCCTTCAGTGAAAGCAGGCCGGTGCTGCTCGATCCGACAGTACTCGGCAGGAGCGTTAGCCATCCAGCCACCTCGCGTATCTCGCTGCCGAGTTCCGCGTTTAAATCACTCCTTTCGACAGATCAAAACGCTGTTCTTGTGGGTCGAAACACCTTTTTCCTCGACGGTGTAAAAACCGTTGACTTTGGTATCGCGAAGATCTTCTCGATGCCATGGGAAGGGCACAAGATAACCTTGCGTGCCGACCTGTTCAATGCTTTCAACCACGTGCAGTACGGTTTTCCGAGTTCTGTCGTGACAAACACTAACTTCGGAGCAATCACGAGCGTTGCGAACCTGTACGTGCCGCGTAACATTCAGGTATCGCTGCGCTACCAGTACTGAGCCACAGATGACGGATTTGAGACGGATCGCAATTCGCGTTTTGCAGTTCGTGATTTGTTTCGCGTTGGCTTGCCAGGTGGTGGCAGCGCAGGAGGTGCGGGCGCTGTGGGTGGTAAGGACGACGCTAACGTCACCCGAGAAGATCCGGCAGCTAGTTCAATCTGCGGCTGACAACGGTTTCAATACGTTGATTGTTCAGATTCGCGGTCGCGGCGATGCGTATTACAAGTCGCGAGTCGAGCCGCGTGCGATGGAATTGAAAGACCAGCCGCCGTCGTTCGATCCACTGGCGCTCACGCTTGAAGAAGCGCACAAACGTGGCTTGAAAGTTCACGGCTGGCTTAACACTAACCTGCTCGCAAATCTCGACGCGCTCCCGACTAATCCCACGCACGTTTATCACAAGCATCCGGAGTGGCTGGCGGTTCCGAAGCCGGTCGCCGCGGAGCTTTACGACATGTCACCGCGCGATCCGGCTTACCGCCATAAGATCGTCGAATGGTCAAAGGAGAATCGCGGTGAGTTGGAAGGCGTGTACACCGGTCCCGCCAATCCGAAAGTGCGCGACCACATTTACAACATCT
>JAICQI010000841.1 GCA_025937955.1 Pyrinomonadaceae bacterium | reverse complement strand
TCGTTACGGCATTACCCTCCGCGTCATACATCGTCACGTCACCAAAAGGCGTGACCTGGTCCTTCACCTTTTCCCAATCACCGACAATCACAATCGCGGCGCGATAGGTGTCGAAGTATTTCGCGGCTGCTTTCTGAATGTCTGCCGTCGTCAAGGCTTCGATTTTGGGACGAAAGTCGTTGATGAAATTCTTGTCGAGGTCGAACGTATAGACCGTGTTGATGCGACCCGCCAGACCAAACTGGCTCGCCAGCTCAACTGAGAAGTTGCCGGTGCTATATTCCTTGGCCGCACTCAACTCTTCATCCGTGACAGGCAGCACGCGCATGCGATCCAGCTCGTAGAAGATCTCGAGCAGGGTTGGACCAGTTACTTCGTTACGAACAAACGCGCCCGCAACATACGAGCCGGTCTTCGCACGCGTATCCGAGAAGCTCGTAGGCGAGTAGGTGTAGCCCTTAGTCTCGCGGATGTTGCGTGTCAGTCGAGAGTAGAACGAACCACCGTAGATCGTGTCGGCAGTACGAAGGGCAAAGTAGTCTTTGTCTTTGCGTGGAATGCTGACGTTGCCGATGTAGATGGCCGACTGAATCGAACCGGGCCTGTTTACGAAGTAGATCTGTCGTTTGTCTCTGGTCGGAACTGCCACTTTCTCGTCCGGTGGCACTGTGCCGCTCTTCCAGTTACCGAAAGCCTTTTCGATCTCCGCGAACGTCTTGTTGACGTCGATGTCGCCGACGACGATGAGATGAGCTGCGTTTGGAATGTAGTACTTCGTTACGAAGGCTCGCAGATCGTTTCGCGTCAGTGCGCTGATCGACTTCTCATCCGGCACGACAAAACTGTACGGGTGATTTCCGAAGATGGCTTTCTGGAGACGTTCGTTAGCGAGAAAGCCCGGGGACGCGCGGCCGGCCCGAATCTGCTGGATCGTGTTTTCCTGGGCCAGCTTGACTTCAGTTTCCGGGAATGACGGGTGTTGCGCGACATCGCTCATCAGATCAAAGAGCCGCGTTGAGAACTCCGCGAGTGAAGAAGCGGACATCGTGGTCGAGTCGGCATCACTGCCGAGTGAGAGTGTGCCGCCGATCGAGCGAAGCTCTTCCTTGATCTGTTTGCTGGTGCGCGTATCCGTGCCTTCGTTGGCTACTGCTGCGGCGATCTGCGCGATGCCCGGATGCGCGACGCGATCGGTTGATGTAGTTGCCGATCGCAAAGTCAGTATCGAAGAGATCTTGGGGACGTTTGGCAAAGGTGCCAGAACGACGGTGAGTCCGTTCGCAAGTTTCTTCTCCGTGATCTTCGGCAGATTCAAGGGCCTTGCGGCGCCGGGAGGTGGCGGAGTCTTTTGTTGCGCGAATGCGGTAACTGCGAACAGGATTATTGCAATTAGAATTTTCATTTTGATCCCTTTCATCGGCTCCTTCTTGGATGAACAAGTCAGGAAGGCCGACTTACCCCCGCTGTTGGGAGAGCGGCGGCAAGCCCCTCTTCCTGACTTGTTCTATTTCGCGTTCATTGACCCGTCTTTGGTTGTTGCGCTTTCGCTTCGGGAACGCGATCGATCACGGTGCGATTCGTAGCGACCAGATACTTCGCGGCCGCGGATTTAATCTGCGCGGCCGTGACGTTCTCAAATGGAGTCAGCAATGAATTGATCTGCTGCGGGTTGTCGCGGAAGAGCGCGAGCGCCGACAGCAGATGCATCTTGCCAAAACTCGATTCGAGCTGGCTGTAGAAGTTGGAGCGATATTGCACCTTGGCGTCAGCCACTTCTTTCTCCGTTACGCCTTTCGTCGTGATGTCTGCGATCACCGCATCCATCTCTTGCAACACTTCATCCGCGGTATGACCCGGTTTGTAGGTGGTCCGAGTGGTCATGATCATCGGCCCGGTGTAATCAAACTCGTTGCCGAAGTAGTTGAGACCGCCGCTGAGATCAAGTGTCAACTCTTTCTCTTTGACGAGTCGTTGATACCAGCGCGAGCTGTCGCCGCTCTGAAGGATCTGGACCAGCAGCGCCATTGCGGGAAAGTCCGGTGAGTTTTGCGGTGGCAGATGGTAACCGGTTGCGAGCGCCGGCAGGTTCGCGAGCTTATCGGTTTGTGAAACTCGCTTCTCTTTGGTTTGTGGAGGCTCGCTCAGATCGGCGCGAGCGGGCATCGGTTGCGACGGGATGCTTGCGAAGTGTTTCTCGACCATCTTCTTCACTTCTTCGACGTCGACATCGCCCACGACGGTCAGCACCGCATTGTTTGGCGCGTAGTAAGTCTTGAAGAAGTTGCGAACGTCGTCGATCGTGGCGGCGTTGATTTCGGACAGCTCACCGTAACCGTTGTGCGAGTTGTTCCAATTAGTGAACGCGTGCTCCCAGAGACTGATCCACTCGAAGAGTTGATAAGGCTGGTTCAGCACGTTTACGCGGACCTCTTCACTCACGACCGCCTGCTGGTTTTTGAGATTCTCCTCGCTGATGTCGAGCGAGCGCATGCGATCCGACTCGAGCCAGATTCCGAGCTCGACGCGATTGCTGGGCAGCGTTTGGTAGTAGTTCGTGTAGTCAAAATCCGTGTGACCATTCAGACTGCCTCCGTTCGCTTCGACGAATTTCGCGTGCTCAAACTTCTTCACGTTCGCCGAGCCCTGGAACATCATGTGTTCGAAGAGGTGCGCGAAGCCGGTGCGGCCTTTGGGCTCGAGGCGAAAGCCGACGTTGTAATAGACGCCGACCGCGACCACGGG
>JAICQI010000018.1 GCA_025937955.1 Pyrinomonadaceae bacterium | reverse complement strand
TGGTGGAACTCACTCTCCAGGGCATCCTCGCGACTCCTTTCGAGCCGAAAGGTATCAGCAACGGGAAAAGTGTTTACCATGTCTCCGAACATGTGTTTAGGATGTCTCCGGTCTATACATCTTCCTGACTTGTTCTTTCTTTCCTAGCCTGACTTCTCTTTGCGCTCGAATTACAACCTGGGAACGCTCTCCTTAGGCTCGACTGTGATTGAGCGGAAGCGCGAGAGACGCACCAGTCCGGGGGCGGCGCCCTTGGGTTTCGACAAGAATTTTCGTTCTGTGTAATGCACGACAACTTTCGCATCTTCGCTCGCCTGGCTGAAGCGTCCGGCGAGCTGGGCTGCTTCGATGAGGGTGCGTTGCGGAATCTCTTTGCGCGTTGGGTTGCGCACGACGACGTGCGAACCGGGATAATCACCGGTGTGCATCCAGAGATCGTTCGGTTGGGCCACGCGAAACGTGAGGTTATCGTTGTCACGCGCCGCGCGCCCGACGAGGATTTCGTACCCGTCAGTCGAAAGGTAACGACGCACGCCCGCTATCTTTTCTGGCTTGGAAGTCTTCTTTGCTGGGACTTTCGGCGCCGGCGCGGGCTTCTCAAAGCCGTTTAGAGCTGCTTCATCTCTCGACTGGATGATCTCGTCGAGTTGTTGCAGCCGGTGTTCGAGCGTCGCCGTTTCACGATCGATTTGCTTCAGCCGTTCGGAGATCTCTTCCGCCGCTCGTTTTGCTTTGGTGTACTGGCGAAAGCGACCGGCGGCTTCATCCTGGAGCGTGCGGTTCTCGTCGACTTCGATCTGAATCGCCGGAGCACCTTCAGCGTAGTAATCCGTGATGCTGACCTTATTGCCGTCGCGCACCGCAGTTCTGATATTCGCCAGCAACAGGTCGCCCATTCTTTTGTGTGCTTCTGGATCACCGTGACGAGCGAGATCTTCGTGGAGATGCGCTTGCAACGTGCGCTGCTGGCGAATCGTTTTCGTCAGTCGTGAACGTATACCTTTGGCTCGCGAATCAAACGCTCGCGCAACGTCGAGCGATGCAAAATACGCATCGAGTTGGGCGACGTCGACGTTCAACTCTTCGCGCGGCTCTTTTAATGGTCGTGGTGGTGGGTGGTAGATCTGGTGCATTCTCGTCTGACCCGGTTCGCGCAGGATGGCCATGATGCGATTGAGCTCGTCGAGAACAAAAACGTCGGCAGTTCTGCCTGTCAGTTGAATGATAAGCCGGCGAAAGATGGATCCACTCTCGTCGTCGATTCGGAAAGTGAGCCGAACAATTCGATCCAACGGGTCTTTTGTGATGTCGACGAGATACGCACTGCCGAGTCTTGATCGCATGAACTGACCAAACGCAGTCAGCGGCATCGATTGCTTTTCCAGATCTCTTGTGCGGCGACGAATCAAGTAGAAACGAGGACTCGAGGGCTCTACGCTGACATAGAGAAACTCACCACGCAGTCCGAAATCAAAAGCAAACGACAGCGGCGTGAGTTGAAAAACCTTCCCGAAGAACCTTCCGGGCAGAGTTGTCCGAAGCTCCTCAACGACACGTTGGATCAGTGCCTGCTGCATGTTTCATTTAACCACGGATTACACGGATGGCTAATGATCTTACGTGGTGACGACTGCCGTGCGGGTGAAACAATCGTGGATTGTATAGCCTTCGCGGCTAAGAAGAGCGAAGAAGATACCGACGACTGTAGCCAATGAGATGAGATAGAAAAAGGAGCGTCCGATTGCCTGGCCGCCGGTTGGAATTAATCCTGTTTTGGTATCGATCACGCGTAGCGAGAGCAGGCGCATGGCCCACGTGCGACCAGTCAACGCGGTCATGAGTGTTAGGTAGATAAACGTCACAACGATCACGCTTCCTGCCAACACTGCAATCACGCGCGGCTCCTGCAAATTGCTCCCGGTCAAATACATCGCTCCTGCAATCGGCGCACTCAGCAACGCACAGAAGATCAGATCGAGCAAAGCACCCACAACGCGACGAAATGCCGACGCGCTTCGTCGCTCCAACTCATCAACGCGGAGGTTCTTGGCGACCGAGTCGAGATAGTTGAGCGCCGGATCATTATCGTCCCTGATCACGCGCTTCGGTGGGGGTCTTACCGAATCTTTCTTATCAATGACTGGCTTTTCGACAACTGGCACGACCGCGAGATGAGGTGCTTTCTCCTCGACTATCGGCGGTGTTTCAACTTCAGGAATCTCCGGCTCAAACGCGAGTTGCTGGTTGGGGGGAACCGTTTCGCTCATCTCGTTTTCTTCTCGTTCCGGTGCGTAAGCAACGGCAGTCGCCAGCGTTGTTCGTGGCTGACGATTCTCGACCGGCGCAGTTTGGTGTGCTCTTTCTATTCGTTTGAGAGCAGCCGCGACCAGAGGATTCATGGCCGGCATCGGTGTGGGTGGCAGTAATTCGAGTTGTGGAGGGTTAATCGCGGCCGCCATCCGCTGTCGTTCAGCCTCGGCAGCCTCACGGGCCGCCTCGCGCGCGCGCTTTTCCTGCACTTCGCGCACCCTTTCGCTCAACTCTTTACGCCACTCGGGCAGGGAATTTCGTGACACTCCCGGAAACTCGATCAGTGTGGATTTCTTTTCAGTTGGCCGAGTTGACTCGTTGGGGGATGCGTCCATTACGAGGCCGCATACTATCAGGAACAACTTTAAGTGGTCAATGAGAAAATAAAGCAGGGACAGGATTTACACGGATGCTTAAGACGCGGATTAAAACGGATCAGAGTGGGGTACGACCTGCAAAGCCGGCGTCGACGTCGTGCCACCATTCCAATTCGTCCCCCTCGCCGAGCTGCCAGCAGAGCAGGACCACGCGGCCGTCGCGTAGTGAAGGAAAGTCGACCAGCCCGCGTTCGAAGTCTTTGAGCTGGACGCCAAGTGCTTCCAGTTCGGCCATTTGCGTGGTGAGGTCGGTTAGGATGGTGGCGTAGACCACACCATTTGCCATTCCGCCGCCGCCCTGCTCTGCAGCTTTCGCAGCTTCTTTCGCTTGGTCGCGAAACTGCGAAAGCTTTCGATGGGCGCGCTGAATCTTCGCGGCGATGATTCTTACCTCTGGAAGTAACGCATTCGCTTCCTCTACGGTGAAGATTTTCATTTTTTAGTGGTCGTCAGTTATCCGGATAAACTCCGTCGCCGCCTCGAACTCCGCCGCCTCCTCTTCGATCTCAGCCTCGAGCACTACGCGCATCGCCGCTTCAAAACTGCTCGACTGTGATTTCTGCATCTCCAATTCATCGTGCAGGTACGGCGCGGGCAGCGGTTCGTGCAAATCACGCTCGTCGTAACGAGTTCCGTGTGAAACCTCTTTGCGAACCTTGTCCGCGATCTCGCCGAGATCGATGAAGTAGTCGGAAACGTCGATTAGCTTGGGCGCTGTGTTTGACCTGAATCCAGCGATCTCGACGCGGCATCCTTTGTAAGCAACCGCATTGACTGCGTAGACAAAGTCTTCGTCGCCCGAAACCAGCACCGCGGTGTCGTAACGACCGGCAAGCGAAAGCATATCCACCGCAATCTCGACGTCAAGGTTAGCTTTTCTGGTTCCGTCGTAAAAGGTCTTGAGCTCCTTCTGGATCACGCGAAAACCATTGCGACGCATCCAGAGAAGAAAGCCCTGCTGTCGTTCGGCGCCGATGTCGACGCCCGTGTAAAAGAAGGCCCGCAGCAGCCGTCCGTCTCCTAACAGGACACGTAAGAGTTTGTTGTAGTCGATGTCGATGTTGTGAAAACGGGCTGCATGGAAAAGATTGTTACCGTCAATAAAAACCGCCACTCTGCCGCGATGACCAAGCTGCCATGAAATATTGTTCGTAGGATCGAAATTGTGCATAAACTGACTCCGAAAATACCCTTGGGTTCTTAAGCTTAAGGATGCTGTTTTGCTGTTCACTGGTCAAGTTGAGACGCCTTATGGACCGATGATCAGGATATTGCAATTATTTGATCAGATATTGCGTCCAAATAGACCCACTTTATGGGGCCATTGGTGACCTCGATTTCCCAGGCGAGCCGTATTTGCAGGCCGCTGGGCGGGTCTTTTGAGGGCTGAGCGTAAACTACGAGCTGCCGTGCATCGACGGTCGCGCTTGCCGGTAGCGAGACGGTTTGTTGTCGACCACTTGCATCTGTGATCGGTTGGGTCTTGATGCGATTGACGGCTTGCTCTCCGGTCAACTTCGGTGTCAAGCCACTGAGCGTGGCCTGAATTTGATCGGCGTTGGGAATGCAGTTACTGGTGAATCCGACTAGTTGTCGGTTACTGCGAAAGCGAATCACAAGCGTGCCGTAACCACCACGCAACGGATAGCGAAAGGGTCGTTGTTCGTAACGAGCAACTTTGACACCTGATGGTTCGTCGATCCGTTCCACCAGTGACAGTTGATTCGGTTCTGCTCCGATCAGGCGTTGCCATTCGACGATGAACCTGCGCAATGATTCGCGTGTCTCTTCTTCAGTTGGATATGTTTCTGAACCGACCTTCGGCAGATATATCGGCGCCGGCAGATTCGCGGGCAAGCTCTCGAGCGTCGCAGTGTAGGGATGAAGGTTCGCTTCAGTCCTGACGGGTAGGCCGTAGCGTTGCGACAACTGGTACCAGGCAACAGACGCTTCTTCGAGTCTGGTCCCAACGTCGGACAATCCCAGCGGATACTGCGGAGCGTTAGCTGTTGGTCCGTTTGGATCGGTCGGTTGAAACGCTGCGCACGCCGCCGCGGTTACCAACGCGATCAGGGCCACGGCCAGTATCAAACTCCTTGCAATAAAAGAACGAGCACACATTCTCTTAGCCTCGGATCCTTGTCGTCGTATAATCAAAATACTTGGAGGAGCTGTTGCCTAAAGATAACGAAAACATTCCCTTCCTTGGACCAATCGAACCTTCTGAGCCACAAGGTTTTTCGGCAGAACAAATGATTCGCTGCGAGGAGTGCTTGAGAGCCAATCCTCCGACAAGGGTAAGTTGTCTTTACTGTGTCGCGCCGTTGCCAATGACTGAAGCTGCGGCGCGCCTGCGAAAGCCGGTCCTGCGTCCCCCCGAGAAGCATCAGTTGGGTTATAACAACATCCTGCTGCCGCCGGATCAAGTTGCGACGGAGGAAGTGATTAACGAGGCTGCGGCGCTTTTGAAATTGAGCGCGGAGAATGTGCGGGAGCTTATGTCTCAAAACGTGCCGATGCCGGTGGCGCGTACGGCCAGTCGTGAAGAAGCGGAGCTGGTTTCTGCACGACTCCGAGATCTGGGCCTCGATTGTTTGGCGGTGGGTGATGGGGAGCTTGGTCTATCGTTTTCTGATAACTCGGTGAAGCGCGTGCGATCGATGACGTTCGACGATGAGCGCGTGACCATCTATCAGGCGGGCGCGGCGGAAGTGACCGAAGCTACGTGGGCTGACATTGTTTTGATCGTCCCCGGGCGGCTGTTTGAGAGGAGGCTGGAGATCAAAGAGCGAAAGACGCGTAAGACTGAGAATGAGATTCTTGACACGAGTGAGTTCTTCAAAGACGAAACAGTCATTGATTTTTACCTTGCGAGACATTCGTCGACGTGGCGTGTTAGTGCCGCAGGGTTCGACTTCTCGTGTCTCGGGCGTGAGAAGGCGCTGGTAGCAAACGAGAACATCGGCAAGCTGCAACGTTTGATCGTTAGTAAAGCTGTGAATGCGCAAGTTGATGATTCGTATGTGCGGATGCGGAATCTTCTGGAATTGGCGTGGGGTACGCAAACCGAAACGCAACCGGGTGGTTGGCGACGCGAAGGACCAGGCAAGCTCAGTGTTGGCGTGGCGACGACGACAAGCAACGAAAGCCAGTTTACCCGTTACTCCCGGTTACGCTACGTATTAATGAACCACAGATGAACGCGGATAAACGCAGATTAGATCTGATCTATGGACCAAACGCAGTGCTGGAGGCGTTGCGGGCGGGAAGGAGACAGATTGAGACGATCACGATTCTCGAGAGTGCGCGTCCCGATCGTCTGAAAGTGCTGCTTGAGCTTGCGCGTGAGAAGGGTGTGCCTGTTCATCGTGTGCCCCGTCTGGATCTGGATCGCTCACTTGGTGACGTGAGACATCAGGGAGTCGTGGCTCGCATCGCGGCCGCTCGTTACGCCGATCCGGACGTGCTGTTGGACCAACTCGAAAGCAAGATCGGGACAGCAGATCCGCCGTTGGTGTTGGGCCTAGACGGGATCGAAGATCCACATAACATGGGCTCGATCTTGCGCAGCGCCGAGTGTGCTGGGGCTCATGGAGTTTTTATTGCTGAGCGCCGCGCCGTGGGTTTGACCAGCGTCGTGGCCAAGGTCGCGTCCGGCGCGCTCGAATATGTGCCCGTGGCGCGAGTCACGAACCTCGTTAGATTGATAGAGCAGTTGAAAGAACGTAACATTTGGGTGGTTGGAGCAGCCGCGGAAGCGAAGCAGTTGTACACGGACTGGGATTGGAAACTGCCGGCCGCGATTTTTCTCGGTAGCGAAGGCCACGGTTTGCACCGGTTGGTTCGAGAACACTGCGACACCTTGGTACGTATACCAGTCTCCGGAAGGTTGGAATCATTGAACGTGTCGGTCGCGGCAGGCGTGCTCTTGTACGAAGCAAAACGCCAGCGAGACACAAAGTGAAAGGCGAAAACTGAATGTTCTGTCCTAAGTGCGCAACACAGAATCTCGACGGCGCGAGTTTTTGTCGCGGCTGCGGAGCGAATATCAGCCTTGTGTCGCAGGCTTTGACGGGGCAAATGACCCAGCCACCTGCTGAGCAAGAGGTTGATGAGGGCTTTTGCAGTCCCAAACGGAGACGCGGCGGCAAGGAACTGACGCTGGATCAAGCGTTTAAAAATGCCTTTATGGGCCTTGCGTTTCTCATCATCGCGATAGCACTCTCCAGATCGATTGGACAGGGCTGGTGGTTCTGGATGTTAATTCCGGCCTTTTCGCTGATGGGCACTGGCCTGGCGCAGTACATTCGTGTCAGAGAAAGCATGAAGCGAGCCTCACTTGTCGCGCCGCCGATGCAACGGACCTTTGCCGAGCCGCCAAGAGCTCGTGAGGAACTCCGAGCTCCGGTTGCGAGCGTCACTGAAGGCACCACTCGTCATCTCGGAGTTGAGGCACCCACGCGGCATCTGGATGCAAGCGAACGCCGGTAACAAAACGACAACTCGAGTTTGCGTTCCGGTCTGCGAGAAGGATCTCGATGCACTGCGTAGCGCATGTGAGCGAGCCGTCGAATGGGCCGACTTCGTAGAGCTTCGTCTGGATTGTCTCGACAGCACACCGGAAAACATTTCTGAACTACTGCAAGGTCTTGGGCGTCCAGTAATTCTCACCTTTCGTCCTTCCGAACAAGGCGGATATCGCAACTTAAGTCGCGAAGAACGAGAGACCTTCTGGAAAACAGCGCCACGCGGCAAATCGATCTGGTGGGACGTGGAAGGCGAGCTGGTCCAGGATCTTTCACCTGATTGGTCCCGCGTGATCGCTTCTCATCACGACTTCTCCGGCGTGCCGAGTGATCTGCAACAGATTTACGAAGGCCTCGCTAAAACATCAGCGAACGTTTTGAAGGTCGCTGTCCAGGCGCACGACATCACTGATTGCATTCCGGTATTTCAACTGCTCGAACGCGCGCGTCGTGAGGGCAGGGAAGTGATCGCCATCGCCATGGGCAACGCAGGAATCCCGACACGCATACTTGGCCCATCCCGAGGCGCGTTTCTAACTTACGGCGCCTTAGACGACGACAGCGCCACTGCGCCAGGTCAGGTAAACGCTCCCAAACTCCGTTCCCTTTACCACATCGGTCAGATCGACGACCAAACATTGATTTGTGGTTTGATTGGTCTGCCAGTGATGCACTCCGTCTCACCGCACATCCACAACGCTGCTTTTGCTGCAGAACAAATGAATGGCGTTTATCTTCCCTTTGAAGTCAAAGACATCGATTCATTCGTCAAACGCATGGTCGATCCGCGCACAAGAGAGCTGAACTGGAACCTCAGAGGTTTGAGCGTCACAGCGCCGCACAAACAAGCAGTGATGCAACATCTCGACTGGATCGAACCGAACGCAAAAGCGATCGGCGCTGTCAACACTGTAGTCATCGAGACCGATCGACTCCTTGGTTACAACACCGATGCAGCGGGCCTGATCGAGCCACTCTTGCAGCGACTCGGTTCGTTAGCCGATCGTGAAGTGGCGATAATCGGCGCCGGCGGCGCGGCCCGGGCGGCGATTTGGGCGTTGCTGCAAGAGCAAGCCCGAGTAACACTCTTCGCGCGCAACGTCGAAAAAGCACGAAAGCTCGCCGAAGTATTCAATATCTCGTGCGAGTTGCTCTCCTCCGCAAGCTTTGCCGGCTACGATTTAGTGATCAATACAACGCCTTTGGGATCCGGCGAACACATCAATCAATCACCCGCCACCGCGGGACAACTAAACGGTGCTCGCTGCATCTACGATCTCATCTATAATCCGACCGAGACGAAGCTCTTGCGCGAGGCACGCCAGGTTGGTTGCGAGACGCTCGGTGGAATGGAAATGTTAGTGGCGCAGGCAAAACTCCAGTTCGAATTGTGGACTGGTAAGAAAGCCCGTCTGCATCACGATCAGTCCTTTTGGTCACAAAGTTCTCCCCACCGGCATTAGCCAGACGGTATACGGTCAGAATTGCTACGCCCAGTACCTCCCGAGCCCAACGCTGATTCGAGTCAAAAGATGAGTAGTCCTGTCAGTTACGATGACGATCAATCCCTGCTGTCCAGGCCAATTGTACGTTTCGGATTGATCTGGGGAGTGTGGACGATTGTCACACTCTTTTTCAGCACTCAGGCCTACATTGCGAGGGACCCGAGGCGACCCATGTCCTACACACAGGGTCTCCTCTCACAGGCGTCAGCTTGCTATCTCTGGGCGATTGCCACTCCCCTAGTCCTCTGGCTTGCGCGCCGCTACCGTATCGAACGTCACAACTGGGTGCGACGCTCGCTGCTCCATCTCCTCTTAAGTCTTGGGTTGGTCAGCGTTATCCTGGTAGTTAATTATCCTATCTTCGCATCTATCCTGGGTTGGCCGATTACCTGGTATTTGCTCTTCCGCTTTTTTTACGTCAACCTCGATCAATGGCTCCTCATTTACTGGGTAATCCTATTCATGAGCCATGCCTTCAACTATTACAACAATTACCGCAAGGGTGAGTTGAAGGCGTCGGAGCTCCGCACACAGCTCGTCCAATCGCAGTTGGAAGCCCTGAAAATGCAGGTCCACCCTCACTTTCTTTTCAACACGCTCCACTCGATCTCGGCCATGCTGAGCAAAGATACGGAGGGTGCGCGCAAGATGATCGTGAGGCTCGGCGATTTCCTGCGGCTGACGCTCGAGAACTCCGGCTCGATGGAGGTCACGCTGCAACAAGAAATCGAGTTTTTGAACGGGTATCTCGAGATCGAGCGAATTCGCTTCCAGGATCGACTCACCACCGACATTCGCGTCGACCCCGAGGTACTAGATGTTCGGGTTCCCAATCTGATTCTTCAGCCGCTTGTGGAAAACGCGATGCGACACGCCGTCGGAAACTCGAAGGCGGGTCGGGTCGAGGTGGTGGCCGCGCCCCAGAACGGTGTTGTTCGCATTGAAGTAAAGGACAACGGCCCGGGCATCCAGGCGGACGGTGTTCTTGATGTGCGCCGCGGCAGGGGACTGGGTTTGGCTAACACGCAGGCCCGGTTATTTGGACTTTACGGCGACGCGGCGACCTTCAAACTGAGCAATGGTCCCTCGGGAGGACTCGTCGTCACCCTCGAAATCCCGCGGGAGCCAGACAAGTGACGGACTTTTAACCACAAATTTCAATTTTTCGTTCCATCTCATCCACGAAACCTCGCATCCAAAAATATCGTAAACGGTTTACTGTGTGATCTCACGCACCCGCTCTTTTGCGTTGTTCACAACTTGTTGGGGGAGGCAAAGTGACGAACGCAAGACGTATTCGTGCGTTAGTCGTCGATGATGAACCACTCGCTCGCGAGATGATCCGCGAGATGCTGGAGAATGATTCGGAAGTCGAGATAGTGGCGGAGTGTGCGAATGGTCGTGAAGCAGTAGATGCGATCAAGTCGTTAAAGCCCGACCTCGTCTTTCTGGACATACAAATGCCCGAACTGGGCGGCTTCGAAGTGCTCGAATCGTTCGACCGCGAATCAACTCCTTACATCATCTTCGTAACAGCTTACGATCAGTATGCCGTGCGTGCCTTCGAGGTACACGCGTTCGACTACCTGTTGAAGCCTTTCGATAACGAGCGGTTCGACGCAGCCTGGCACCGGGTCAAGGAGCAGATCAAACTCGATCAGAGTGGTGAACGAGAGCGCCACATTCTCGCGTTGCTCGAAGAACTGAAATCCGGTCCGCGCCATCTCGAGAGACTGGTGATCAAAAACGGCGGTCGCGTCTTCTTTCTCAACGTGGCCGACGTTCACTGCATCGAGTCAGAAGGAAATTACGTGCGCGTCTACGATAATCAGAAGGGCTATCTGCTGCGCGAGACTATCAGCAGTCTTGAAGAACAGCTCGATCCGAGGCAGTTCCGCCGCATTCATCGTTCCGCCATCGTGAAGATCGACAAGATCAAAGAGATGCAGCCGTGGTTTCACGGTGAGTATCGCGTCATCATGGAGAACGGCAAACAACTTACCCTGAGCCGCAACTACCGCTCCAACTTCCAGGGCGCCGTGGGCAACAACATCTAGCCACAAAGTTCAAAATCACAAAGAGCGAATTGTAAACAGAACAAGTCAGGAAGAGGGGCAAGCCCCTCTTTCTGACTTGTTCGGATGATCGGCCTGAATCTTTTTGTGCTTTATGTGCTTTTTTGTGGCTGAAATGCCTTTCCGTCACAAATTTGCGCCGTTCCGTCACAGAGCAAATTCGCTCCTTTGCAGAGTTTGAGATGATTTCACCGCAGCCGCACCCCAACGACTCCCCGGTAGGTCAGCGGCGAAGTTATAAGGCTGCCATCTCTGGAGGAAAAGTAATGTCGAGCGAATCGATTTTGGGATTGGAAACAAATGGGTCCGACTCAGCCGCACGAACTTCTCGCGAGACAAGCGTTGACGCGCGGCTAAACACCCTGCGCGAAACGGTGCTACAGCTGTTAGATGAAGTTGAGTCTCTGGCGATCTCGAAGCCCATCGATATCAAGAACGGCGCACGTTTTTCTGACGAAGTTAGACAGTTTGAAGTGAGCCTGATCCGCACGGCCCTGGGCCGGACCTCGGGTAGCCAGACGCGTGCTGCCAAGTTGCTGGGGTTGAAGCCTACCACGCTCAACGCGAAGATTAAGCGGTACGGGATCATGGCGTAAGTCACGTCTGGCGATTGTTCGCTGCTATACTGACGGGCGGTGGACGATCGTTACAGCAGACAGATTCTCTTTGGTGGAATTGGCGATGAAGGACAGCGGCGGTTGTTCGCCGCGCGCATCCTCGTTATCGGGTGCGGGGCGTTAGGTTCGGCCCACGCTGAATCGTTGGCGCGTGCGGGTGTGGGCCACCTGCGCATAGTCGATCGCGATTTTGTTGAGCCTTCAAATCTCCAGCGGCAGACGATGTTCACGGAGAGTGACGCCCAGAATCGTCTGCCGAAAGCCATCGCCGCCGCCAATCACCTGCGCGAAATCAATTCAACAGTCGAGATCGAACCTCACATCGTCGACGTCAATCATTCAAACATCGAGCAACTGATCGACGGCTGTGATGTCGTGATTGACGGCACGGACAATTTCGCCATTCGCTACCTCATCAACGACGCCTGCGTGAAGCACGAGACAAACTGGATCTACGGCGCCGCAGTGGGATCTTACGGCGTAACGATGACGATTCGTCCCCATGTGACCGCGTGTTTGCGTTGTGTGTTTGAAGAAGCTCCGCCTGCGGCCAGTGCGCCGACGTGTGACACCGCGGGAGTGATCATGCCGATCATTAACATCGTGTCGGCGGTGCAGGTTGCCGAAGCGTTCAAGCTGATCACCGGCCGGCTCGAAGATCTACACGGCTCGTTGATGCAGTTTGACGTGTGGCGAAACGAATGGAGAAGAATCGGAACAGGAAAGAGTCGCGCGGACTGTCAGACATGCGGGCTCGCGCTTTATGAAAGTCTTTCGGGTGCGTCGGAAGGAGCTGCCGTGCTTTGTGGCCGCGACGCAATCCAGATCTCACCGGCACAACCCACGCGCATCAACTTTTCATCACTCGCAGAACGGCTGCGGCGCGCGGGTGAAGTAAAGTTCAACGAATACCTGCTGCGCTTCAAAACAGGGAAGTTTGAGCTCACTGTCTTCCAGGACGCGCGCTCCATCATTCGCGGCACAGACGAAATCGCAGTTGCTCGCTCGCTCTACGCTAAGTACATAGGAACCTGACTCAACGATGATCATCAAACAACCCGGCAGTCTTGCCATTATCACAGCGCTTCTTCTCATTTCGATTATGGTCCCCGCACAGGCAGGTCAGCCGGTGGTTTGGGAGACCAGTGGCCGCACGGAACTTTTGAAGGGCGACTCGCGTGGGGTCTCGATTAGTGACACGGGCGTGCTGATGCTCGCGCCAAAGCTCACAGAGGTCTACAACACACAACAGACTTACGTGTGGTCCAGTGCTGTTGATAGTCAGGGCAACGTGTATCTCGGCACCGGACACGATGGCAAGACTTACAAGATTACAGCCGCGGGCGCAGGCTCATTGCTCCACGACGCCGCCGAGCTCGATGTAACGGCGCTCGCGATTGGTCGCGACGGATCGCTTTTCGCCGGCACATCTCCGGACGGCAAGGTCTATCGAATCACTGCTGACGGCAAGGCTGACGTCTATTTCGATCCGGGCGACAAGTACATCTGGTCTTTAGCGGTCATGTCTGATGGCTCACTGGCTGTCGGCACAGGCGATACCGGCAAGCTCTATCGAGTGCGCGCGGCGGGCGCCACTGCGGAATCGTCACTGCTGGTCAGCACCAATCAAACACACGTGATCTCGCTCGCGGTAACTCCGCAGGGCGATCTCATCGCCGGCACGGATTCTGGAGGACTCGTGTTGAGAGTATCCCCTGAAGGAAAGACGTTCGCACTCTTCGACACACAGCTTCGAGAAATCCATGCGCTCGCGCCGGCGGCTGACGGATCGATCTACGCTCTGGCACTGAGCGATGCAGCGGCGGGCGCCCGCGTGCCGTCGACACCAGTGGTGCAGCCCCAACCCACGGAAGGTGCCACGCCGACTACTTCCGTCACCATCACAGCGCTCGACGAGACAGGCGCGCCGATTCAAGGACAGTTAGGTCAAACACGCAGTCGCAGCGACGTCTCGAACGCGCGCAGCGCGGTGTTTCGAATACTTCCCGACGGCGCTACTGATGTGGTGTGGAGTTCTCCAACCGTAACTGCTTTCGCTATCGCTCCCGCATTGCAACCCGGCAGCGTACTCATCGGTACGGCTGACAAGGGACGGATCTACTCTGTTACGAATGACGGTCGCGACACGCTGCTGTTGCAAAGTCCCGAAGGACAGATCTCGTCGTTGCTGGTCAGGAACAACCAGATATACGCGGCCTCCAGCAATCAGGGAAAGCTCTTTCGTTTTGGGAACGAGCTGGTGAGCGAAGGAACATTTGAGTCACCGGTCAGAGACGCAAAGTTAACGGCGTCGTGGGGCCGGATCTGGTGGCGCGGCGGCGGCGCCATCGAGGTTCAAACGCGCACGGGTAATGGTGAACGGCCCGACGCGACGTGGAGCGATTGGAGCACTGTGTATCGAGATTCTGAAGGCAACCAGATCTCGAGCCCGCGTGCTCGCTTCATTCAATGGCGCGCTACAGTTCGTGCTTCGGCATCGCCGAACTCGCCGTCGTGGGTTGAAGACGTGAGTGTCGCTTATTTGCCGCGCAATGTTGCACCTGAAGTGCTGTCGATCACGGCGCTACCGATCGGAGTTGGGTTGCAGCAGATAGCGCAGGTGGTGGTAGATCCGAATGTGGAGTCGTCGGGGTTGGATCCGTCGGTGTTTGGTCCAGTGGCCCAGGTGCCGCCGAGACGTTTTTACCAGCGCGGCGCGCGATCGTTTCAGTGGCAGGCCGAAGACCGCAATGCCGACACGCTCGAGTATGCGATCTACTACCGCGCTTTGAACGACCAAACGTTTCGACTGTTGAAAGACAAGCTGCGGGATAACTTCTACACGATCGACGGCGCTACACTCGCCGACGGGCGTTATGTCATCAAAGTCGTTGCCACTGACGCGCCCGACAACCCGCCGGGTCAGAAGTTAACGGCCGAGAGATTGAGTGAACCAGTCGACATCGATAACACGCCGCCGGTAGTGAAGGTGACGGGTCAGCCGCAGGTAAAGGGAGACTCGGTGCGGGTAGTTTTTGCAGCCGATGATGCGACCGGCAAAGTCAAAAAGGCTGATGCCAGCCTCGACGGCGCCGCGTGGACGCCAGTCTTTCCGGACGATGGCATCGCAGACAGCGGCCACGAAGTTTATTCCGTGGAATTCGGTTCGCTGGCACCCGGCGAGCACACAATCTCCTTGCGCACTTTTGATAGCAGTGGCAACATCGGCACCCTTAGCGTCACCGTCCGCCGCTAAAAGGATTTGCCGCAAAAGGCACACAATAGTTTCTGATATGAAACGCTGAGGCTTTCTCTTATAGAGCGTTGGGGGTTTTCACTGATGAGGCGTTAAGGGCTTTTCTCTTTTGTGACTTTTGTGCCTTTTGGTGGCCTAATCTTTGTCGCGATTTGCACGATACCGTGCGGCTAAATGCGAAACCGTGCTATTTCGGCCAAGTATTGCTAGACTTTCTCCGGCAAACCATCTGGCATTTATCTTGCAACCTCGTCGGTGCGGCGCATCTCTTCTCCCTCCTGCGCGATAAATGGCATGAGGAGAAAAGGCTCAAATGATTAAGCTATTCCGAGAATTGTTGGTCATAGCGATACTGGGGACAGTCTCGGTTGGCGCGTTTGCCCAAAAAAAGGGGCAGGATAAGCGCCCGCCGAAGGAACCGGTGAAAGTGATTACAAACGACCGGAAGGATCAGCGCCCGCCCCGTAACGACAACCAACAACGGCCAAAGCCAAGACCGCGGCCTTAGTTAAAGCCCAAAAAAGCACAAAAGGCACAAAATGAGTTAAGTCAAACTTCATTTTGTGCCTTTTGCGCTTTTTGTGGCTAAACTGCCGCGATGCTAAAAGCCAGACCTTCTCGAGGGCTTATCGTCCTTGCGTTTGCCGCCATCTACGTGATCTGGGGTTCCACTTATCTCGCAATCCGCTTATCGATTGAAACGTTGCCCCCGTTCCTGATGGCGGGCACGCGGTTCTTTAGTGCGGGAGCCATCCTTTTTGCCTGGGCGGTATTCAATGGCCAGCAGCTTCGTCCGACACTCTCGCAATGGCGTACGGCATTCATCATCGGCGCACTGCTGATGCTCTGTGGAAATGGTGGCGTGACGTGGGCTGAGAAGTATATCGCTTCAGGTTTGGCTGCCTTGCTCGTCGCGACCGAGCCGTTGTGGATAGTGATACTGAACTGGGGAATCACGCACAGGCGACCCAACGGAAAAGTGTTACTTGGCGTGTTGATTGGATTGGTCGGGGTGACGTTGTTGGTGAGTGATGGTTTGAACCAGGGTACTCACGGATTCAGAATGAGTTTGATCGGCGCGGGGGTGGTGGTTCTCGCGGGGTTCGCGTGGGCCGCAGGTTCCGTTTACTCCAGTCGACATCCGATTCGGACCGTAACGTCGATGGCGTCAGGAATGCAGATGATCGCGGGTGGCAGTTTGCTATTGCTGTTGGCGTTGGTGGCGGGCGATTTCCAGCGTCTCAATCTCGCCAGCGCTTCGTGGGTTTCGATCAGCGCCTTCGCGTACCTGACTTTGTTTGGTTCGCTGGTTAGTTTCACGGCTTACAGTTGGTTGCTGAACAACGTAACCACAGCGCGCGTCTCAACGTATGCGTATGTGAATCCGGTGGTGGCAGTGTTACTGGGTTGGCTGATCGCGAATGAGCCACTCACTCGAAAGATGATAGTGGCCGCCGCCATCATAGTCTGCTCCGTGGTCCTGATCACAACTTTCGGCCGCGATCACGCAGCGACGACCGGCCCCGCCCTCCACGACAGCGACTGTCCCACACACCCCTGCGCGTGAACATGAAGGCCTAACTTGCAATTTTGTGGGCCGCCCACTCGCCCGACTTCGTACGCTGGGGCGGCCACGGAGGGCCGCCCCTACAATAACGCCCTCAGGAGGCGTGCCAGGGTGAGCGAGGGATTGTTTGATTCGAGTGGGTAGCCGTCTTCGAGGCCCCAGATCGTAGAGAGGATGGATTGAGCGTAGGACCAGCGGAGCGCGCGCGAGTAGTTGAGTGGGAGTAGCGTGGTTAGAATCTCGAGACGGCGAATGATTGTCTCAGGGTTAGCAAAGCGTTCGGGTTGTTCGACGGGGTTGCGCAGCAGTGGCCCTACTTCATATTCCCACTCACCAATGACACCTTTCGGGTCGATCGCTATCCATCCGCGCTCGTTATCGAAGAGAACGTTGTAGTGTTGCAGATCTCCGTGCAACAGCATCGTCGTACCTTGTGTTGAGGCGAGTTCCTGATACAAGGCGTGTGCTTCATGGACCAGCTCGATCGGAAGCTGCCGATCTCCGCTCGCGAGGTAACGATCAAATCCGCGTCCCCAATCGGCTACGGTCGGACACTCAACAGGCGCCTGATGATGGGCCAGTTTCTTCATCACGCCAGCAAGAATCATTGTTGCCTTGTCGTCTTCGAGATTTATTAACAGTTCGCCTGGCTCGAGTCGTTCAAGTAAGACTGCTCCGGTCTCATGTTCGTAAACTCTGACTGCACCATCACCGTTAAATGCCTCCAGGACCTTGCCCGAATGAGATTCGTCTCCCTCGTGCCTGGTTATCTTTAGCACGACACGATGTCCTGCACGCACACCAAATCCGAGCAGCGACGTGGGCGTCTCTCGAGTCTCCTCGAGCGTGACGTTCCACGCCTCGGCTTTGGCTTGCAATTGACGCATCACGTCTTGAATGGCAATCTCCTTATTTACCGACAAGCATGACTCGTTTAACTCAACTGGACAAGCAGATCGCGCGGCTGCGACGCAGGGAAAGTGTTCTTAATGAAATCAGTCGTAAGTATTGGAACGCGCGCAGAATCATCTTCGTAAGCGGCGCGTTGCTGGCGCTGGTCTTTTGCAATTTTGCCGGCAGTACAGTGGCGTGGCTTGTGGCGACGCTGATCGCGCTCTTGTTTTTAGTAGTCAGTATTTTTCATAACCGGGTACGCGACAGCCTGCTGCGCAATTCGCTCCTCGCCGAAATCAAACAGGTGCAGATCGCGCGCATTCATCTGGATTGGAATCGAATCCCACACGGTGATCCGGCCGCGCTTCCCTCGAAGGGACATCCGTTTGAAAGCGATCTCGACATCACCGGAGAGCGTTCGCTGCACCGCTTGCTCGATTGTGCTGTCACTAAAGAAGGCAGCGAGAGGTTGAAGTCGTGGCTGCTAAGCGCGCGACCCGATGCGCGGCTGATCAAACGGCGGCAGGCATTGGTGCACGAGTTGAAGGACCACTCCGTATTCCGCGACAAGCTGCAACTGCTCTCCGCCGTTGCGCGCATCGGCACAGGGCAATCACGCCGGCAAAGTCTCTGGAACTCGAGCAAACTCGTTGAGTGGATCGAGCGTAGTCATCCTAAAGGCTCGCTATTGCCGACAGTAGTATTTCTCTTCGTTCTCTCCACGCTGAACCTCGCCTTGATTTTACTGGGCAGCTTCAAGCTAATCCCACAAATTTGGCCCTTCATGTTTTTGATCTACATGGGCGCGATGATCGTCAAACAATCGCGCATCGCCACAGCCTGGGACGAGTTGCAAGAGCTCGAAAAGACTTTGACTCATTTCAAGGTGGTGTTTGCTTACCTCGAGTCGCGCAAGTGTCAAAACACGTCGGGCCTTGCGGAGATTTGTGCTCCGTTTGTAGACACGGGCAAACGTCCTTCGACGGAAATGAAGCGATTGGGACGGCTGGCAGCGGCGCTTGGAGTGCGCACTAACCCGATTCTTTGGTTCCTGGTCCATCTGCTCATGCCCTGGAGTTTTTATTTCACGTACCGGCTCGAGTTGGTCAAGGCCGAGATCGCGCAGCAACTGCCGCGCTGGCTGGACGCGTGGTACGAGCTCGAAGCACTTAACTCGCTGGCAAACTTCGCCTATTTGAACCCGCATTACGAATTCCCCGAGTTGACCGCAGAACCGGATCGCATTGCCGGCCGCGGACTTGGGCATCCCTTGCTGAAACCCGAGTCTAAAGTGTGTAACGACTTCGACCTGGACCACGACCAAAGGATCGTGATCCTGACCGGCTCGAACATGGCGGGCAAGAGCACTTTTCTTCGAACGATCGGCGTGAATCTCGTGCTCGCGTACGCCGGCGCTCCGGTAAACGCGGAACGCATGCAGACGTCACTGTTTCGAATTTTTACCTGCATCAAGGTTAGTGATTCGGTGCAGGATGGGCTTTCGTATTTTTACGCTGAAGTGAAACGGCTGCAGGCATTGCTCGCCGCTGCCGAAACCGACGACCCATTGCCGGTGCTCTTTTTAATCGACGAGATCTTTCGCGGCACGAACAGTCGCGAACGATTGATTGGAAGCCGATCTTACATACGCAGACTGGCTCACGGCAGCTCGGTCGGACTGATCGCAACACACGATCTCGAGTTGATCAAGCTCGGTGATGAAATAGAAGGAGTTGTGAACCGGCACTTCCGGGAAGAGGTCCGTGATGGCAGGATGGTCTTCGATTACCGCTTGCGATCGGGACCGTGTCCGACAACTAATGCACTGACAATCATGCGTCTTGAAGGTCTGCCGGTAGAG
>JAICQI010000887.1 GCA_025937955.1 Pyrinomonadaceae bacterium | reverse complement strand
GAACGCGCCGCAGAATCGTGTGGCAACTGCGGTGATGCAAGCGGTGCTTGGTCCCAGTGGCACGGTCATCATGGCGCTCGCGATCATGATCTCGACTTTTGGTTGTAACAACGGACTGATACTGGCGGGCGCGCGTGTTTATTACGCGATGGCGAGGGATGGTCTGTTCTTCAAACGAGTCGGCAGCGTCAACTCGCATCACGTGCCGGCGGTGGCGTTGATTGCGCAGGGGCTGTGGGCGTCGTTCCTCGTGCTGCCACGCACAGTCACGATCAATCCACAAACAGGCGCGTATTCGTTTGGAAACGTTTATACGCAGCTGCTCGAATACATTGTTTCCGCGGATCTGATTTTGTACGTGCTGATGATCGGAGCGGTGATTGTGATGAGGCGGAAAGCGCCGGAGATTGAGCGTCCTTATCGAACGTTTGGGTATCCGATCGTGCCGCTGATTTACATCATCATTGCCGGGCTTTTCATCATCGCTTTGGCAATCCTGGCGCCGTCGACTTCGGGGATAGGATATTTACTCGTCTTCACCGGGATTCCGATCTACTTCATTTGGAGACGCAGATAAACGCGGATTAAAAACGCGGATTTTATTTGACCCACTCATCCGCGATCTCGGTTTCGACTTTAACGGGTACGGTCTTGAGGTATTCCTCGCCCGCGGCGCACATGACGCGCTCGACTTTTTCGGCTACGGACTCAGCTTCACCGGCGTCGGCTTCGACAACAATCTCGTCGTGAATGATGTTGACGACTCTGGCGCTGGTCTCGCTTAACTCTTCTTTCATCAGCCGGAGTGCGCGCTTGAGAATGTCGGCGCTGGTGCCCTGTATCGGCGTGTTCTTGCCGTTGCGTTGCGTCATCGAGATCTGCTGGCGATCGTTTTCGTCGTAACGAAAACGCACGAGGCGCCCTGACGCCGTGCGCGCGTGGCGATCACTCACCGCCCTGTTCGCTGCCTCACGCAGGTAAGCATCGAGTTGACGATAAGTGCCGAAGTACCGGCGCAGAACATTCTCAGCATCTGGCTGATTCATTCCGGTCATCATCGCAAAGCGTTGTGCGCCGATTCCATAAACGACGCCGAAGTTCAGTCGCTTGGCAAAGTCGCGCTGCTCTTTCGTGACTTGATCGAGGGCAGCATTGAAGACTTGCGACGCCGTAACGCGATGCAGATCCGCGCCCGAGTTAAAAGCCTCGATGAACCCACGATCACCGGAAAACTCCGCCAGTATCCGCAACTCGATCTGTGAATAGTCAGCGATGATCAACTTTCGCCCATCAGGATAACCACTGAAACACCGCCGGTACTCAACCGCATGTGGCACTTGCTGAATGTTCGGGTTAGTACACGCAAAGCGCCCCGTCGGCGCGCCTATCTGCCGGAAATCGGCGTGCAGGCGTTTGGTCAGGGGATTGATCAACTCGATCATGTTTTCGCCGTAACTCGTGAGCGCCTTCTGCACGGTGCGATACTCGAGCAGCGTGCCGATGATCGGATACTGCGCGGCGAGTGGTTGCAGTTTCCAGTTGCGAGTCGAGTCGGGAACGGGAATGCCAAGGCGATTGAGCGCCTGCGTTAGCTGCTGGTGCGAGTCGAGATTGATCTCGTCGCGCTGTGGCCCGCCGAACAGCGAGCCTTGCGACGACTCTTCCGCCAGAACTTCCTGCAACTGTTCCGCCAGCTCGATTCTTCGCTTTTCGACAATGCTCAGTTGTTCGAGCCAGCGGTCCTTGTGCATGTAAAAACCCGCCAGCTCGATATCGACCACCGGCATCACGCACTCAAACTCGAGCTGTGCACACTTCACCAGCGAATCCGACTTCAGCCGCTCGATCAGCTTTTCACGCAACGGCAGCAGAACAGCGGCGTCGCGCGCGGCGTATTCGAGCTGCGCTTCTGACAACTCGAAGTTCCAGTTGCTCAAGCGCTCGGATTTGTCGATCGCTTCGTTTAGATAACGACTGGCAACCGTCTCGAGACCGTGACGTTCTTCAATATCGCCGGCGCCGACGAGCTGGCTGGCAAGCAACGTATCGAACAGTCCACCGAGATCGACGCCCAGGTTGTGCTTGATGAACTTTGCGTCAAACTTCGCGTTGTGCGCGATCTTGATGGGCCTGGGCGCGGCCAGCAGGCGACGCAACGGCGACAGTGCTTCATTCTGCGTGGTGTTGCCGTTGGCGAAATGATCGAAGTCGACGATGAAGACGCGCTCGGGCGTAGCAAGTTGGATTAGACGTAAGCGCGAGGTAAACGGATCGAGCTCGGTGGTTTCCGTGTCCAGACCGACCACGGGTTGCGTTGCGATGGTTTCGATTGCTCTCCGAAGTTCATCAGCGTTCTTAATTAGCTGGTAGTTCATAGAAATTATTGTAGGGGCGGGACTCCGTGGCCGCCCGTCGAGCGTTAAATCGAAGGGCGGGCGGCCACGGAGTG
>JAICQI010000552.1 GCA_025937955.1 Pyrinomonadaceae bacterium | reverse complement strand
GTCGTACAGTTTGCTTTGCCGATCTTAGTGTGGCGAGCTGCTGTGACGACGGAGTTTACGCTTCAACTTAATGACGACTTTTCTCCAAAACAGTTTGGTTTCAACTTTTCGATGTCAGGCTGGTCGAGTTTGTACCAGTTGCTAAATGTATTCGTCACTCCCTTGACTGCAATCATGGCCTCATTGCTCTACTTGAAGACACGAAAAGCTGGCGGCGAGTCGTTAAGAGATACAAGCGATCAGTTTGAGGCACTTGATATTCCGCGAAGCAAATGGCAGGCGCGAATGAAGAGCCGCTGGACCACACACACCTCCCACCGCTAAGACGCCTCCTGAAGTGTTCAATTGCTGAGCATTAATAGATGGAAGAAAATAACCCGTTGCACGTCTAATCGTTGAAGCCCTCGATCAGCTGACCACGTTGCAAAGGAAATCGTTTTGAAATATTCCATCACCATTCGCTCAATGCTGCCAGTCGTCTTGTGCCTGCTCTTTACCGCTTGCCAATCGGGAAATGCCAACAGTAGTGAGGCGCAACAGTCGTTATTCAAGCATGCGGCCGGTTCACCGATTTCGGTCCCTGGTGGGGCGGGCAATGTGCTCATCGGCGACGTGAACAACGACAAAAAGCCGGACCTCGTCGTCTCGGGCGCAAAGAATCGCAGCATCACCGTTCTGTTGGGCAAAGGTGATGGTCAGTTTTCTACCTCACCTGGCTCGACGATAGTCGCGCACACTCCTCATGAAATTGCGCTCGGAGATGTAAACCTCGATGGCAAGTTGGACCTCGTTGTTGGTACTCACGATAGCTACGGCGTGCTGCTGCTCCTCGGTGACGGCAATGGTAAATTCACTACTGCTCCAACCTCGCCGATCGTGATGCGGGACGGAAATCAGCCACACACCCATGATGTGGGTCTCGCCGACGTGAACCGCGACAACAAACTCGACCTCATCACCGTCAACAGTACAGACAATGATGTGTCACTCGCGCTCGGTGATGGACGTGGCGGTTTCACTCGCGCACCAGGCTCACCATTCGCAGTTGGCCCAAGCCCATATCCATTTGCGATCGGCGATGTCAACGGCGACGGACACCTCGACATCGTCGCCACTGCCACTGCAACTGGTCCATTGCGAGCTCAGCAACTGCCGATGAGTAAGGCATTAACTCTGCTTCTCGGCGACGGAAAGGGAGGTTTTCGTTCCAGCCGGCTACCACTGCGCACAGGTGAACCATGGTCCGCGGCTATCGGCGATCTCAACGACGATCGTAAACCTGACATCGCTGTGACTCATCACGACATGAGTAAGCTAACCGTGCTTCTTGGCGACGGCCGCGGCGCGTTCGCTGAAGCGACAGCTTCACCATTCGATTTTGGTGGTAACGTCCTGCCTTTAATGATCGCTGACGTGAATCGTGATGGTAAGATGGATGTGGTTGCCGCCGGAGGCGACAGCGTGCGCATAATGCTCGGCGATGGTCGCGGCGGGTTTGCACCGGGCCCGGTGATACGAAGCGGACCAGGCTCCTGGCGACTAGCTTTCGGCGATGTGAACCACGACGGAAAGACCGATATTGTCACGAGCAATGTTGAAAGCGACAGTGTGAGCGTCCTGCTCGCACAAAACTAGAACCGAATGATACGATTCGCGACCGCTTGCTTACTCGTGTTCTTCACGGGCGTTCAGCCAAGCCTTTCACAGCAGGCGCAAAACACAACAGAGAAGAATCAGTCACCACTCGTCATCCGTGTGGGCGCCATCTACTACGACAACAGCGCCGAGCAGTACCAAAGAATCCGGGCGATCTTGTCTGCGTTTGAAAGCGCTAAACAGACGAAGACCAAGCGTCCCATCGCGTTTAAGCTTGTCGTCGGAACTTACGACGAGGTCTATCACTGGTACAAATCGGATCAAATCGATCTCGCGGTGATGAATCCGGGTCCACTCGCACTGCTGCTCAGAGATTATGGTCACGAGCAGCTTAATAAAGGTTTTGTTGGCACAAGGGGACTCGTCCCAAATGAAACGTCTATCGCGTCCGAAGGCGGGCAGGTTGCGAATGACACTTACAACTCGGTCATGCTGGTGAATCGACGAGCGATACGGCCGTTGGAGCCATCGCTGGCCGACAAACAAACCTTACTGGACCATGAGGCAAAACGAATTGTCGACCTGGTCCTGGACAAGACACGGCAAGGGCAAACTTATTTTCTCTTCGTTCATCCATTCTCGACTTCCGGTTACATCTTCCCGCGAAAGTTTCTCAAGGAAAAGACAGGCGTTGACCTAAAGTCGACTGACTACGAGCTCACTGACAGTCACACTGTCTCACTAAACGAGATTCGCAGAGCCAGCAATCCGAATGGGCGATTGAAAGTAGCCTTCGTGTCTGATTATCTGCAGGCCACCAAAGACGATAAAGATTTGCTGGCCATCCGAAGCGGCGACTTCAGTACAAAGATCGTGCAGGATGCTCTGCTGTTCACGCCCGACTTTGTGCAACGTGAGTCAGCCGATCTCGAGAGTGTAAAGGAATTGCTCAGGTCGAGTGTTGGAGCAACTACATTCAACTTGTCCTCGGATGTTACGGAGTGGTGGAAACCATACGAGGAGATTGCGCGTTGGATTGAGACTTTCAACGGAAACAAGCCACTGCTCTCCAACAACATTACGCTCGATCAAATCATCAAGCGGATCAATAACTACAACATCCATCATCCGGAAAAACCGGCGCGCGTGGCACTGGTGCTCTCCGGCGGCGGCGCCAAGTGTGCATATCAACTCGGGGCTGTAGAGGTCATCGAAGACAGGCTGAAGCAGGCGCAGGAAGAGAATCGCGCGCCGCGGCCGAGCATAGATCTGGTGGTGGGCACGTCGGGAGGAGCGATCAATGCACTAACGATTGCGGCGGAAGTTACTAAAGAAGGAGCAGGGAGGCGGGATTTAAGATCCACGTGGGAGCGCTTTAGTCAGTCTGAGATTCTCAAGCCGTCGAACTTTGTGCGCAGATTGTTCGGGGTAACGATTGGACTCATCTTTTCTTTGGTTGTTATCAATGTGTTTCTTTATTGGCGTCTATGGCGATACGCGAGTGGTACCAGGTCTCTGTTCGGCAAACTCGTATGGACCGAGAAGGCAGGGATACTGCTGCTCGTCGTCTCGCTGTTGCTCTATCTAATCGGACTCAAGCAACTAACGTTAACCGATACGCTGCCTGCGGAAACTCTACTGGATAAGCATGTGTTGATTCACATCGCGGAATACAGCAGGCAGGCTCTTCGGTGGGCCGCGCTTTGCATTTTCGTGTTTGGGTTCATACTTACCTTAAACAGAACGCTGAGCTCGCTCCTGCCGCCGTATCGATGGCTTAGTCGAAACTTGCGTGTTCCGGCGATCGTTACCGCCGTTTTGCTGCTCTTTTTGCTTCCGATCGCTACGATCGTAACTACGTTCACGTATCAAGACACACTCTTTTTGTCCTCCGGCATAGAAGAGAAGATGGCGGTTGAAATGCCAAAACTGCTGCACTGCGATGCGAGCTCCGGATCTTCTTCGCAGCGGCTCGCAAACATCTCAACGCAAATCATCAGGGATGGCTTGATCAAACGCGATCTCGTGATAACTGGTTCAGTGCTTTCGAGCGGCTCAGCTTCGAGGCAAAGCGACGCCGCGCGAGAAGCAGAGCACGAGACAGATCTTTATTTCCTTTACAAAGCGGGAAACGGGAGCGTGCCGGATGGATTGCGCAAGGACAACCGTTTCGTATCGCTGAAGGATCCGGAGAATGAGTCGATTCTGCTGGATGTGGTGGTGGGTTCAGGATCTATTTTCCCGGCGTTTGAAGCAAAGAAGCTTACGCATGTTAAGCGAATGTTGGATAAGAACGCCCTCACGGATGTTTCGATCATTGATGGTGGGTTTGTGCATAACAGTCCTATCGAAGCGGCGATCAAGTTGGAGGCTACTCACATCATCATGATCGAGGCTTCGCCCGAATATGCACAATCATCGGAGGTGAGTCTTTTGAGTAATTCAGTGGTGGCGTTCAATCATCTGTTTACTCAAGCGCAGCTTCTCGACGCGAGGTCGCGACGGCAGGCAGAGATCTTCACGCTCCGTCCGCATCAGGATCCGTTCCTGTGCACGATGGACTTCGGCAAGAATTACATTCTCAAGGCGATGGAATGGGGCGCGAGCGATGCGTCCGACACCGCGACCCCCCGCTTCGTCCGCCAACCCCGCCCGTCGGGTCTGTAGGATCACGCGGAGCAAACTGTAGGGGCGGCACTCCGTGGCCGCCCGTCTCGCAAATAATTCATGTTTCGAACCACGGGCGGCCACGGAGTGCCGCCCCTACAATTACACCGCGGGTAAACAAATTCTACTCAGTCGCTTTCTCTACTCGTCCACCAAGGTGCTTGCCTAAAAACTCCTCCATCGCGCGGTAGAACTCGAAGCGGTTTTCCTCATTCGAGAAGCCGTGTCCTTCGTTAGCTTTGACGATGTAGGGCACTTCGATGCCGCGGGCCTTCAGTGCTTCCACCATTTGATCTGATTCCGCTTTGTTCACGCGCGGATCGTTCGCTCCC
>JAICQI010000588.1 GCA_025937955.1 Pyrinomonadaceae bacterium | reverse complement strand
TAATCCCAGAACGCAAAAGCTTCTTCGTCACTATATCCGTGAGTTTTGATGTAATCCGCGTCTTCCGTGCTGAACGCGGTCATGGCAGCACCGGCGTCGCGAAACAAAAGACAGCCCGCATCAACCGGAACGTAAAGCCACTTGTGCGGATCGAGAGAAACTGAATCGGCGCGCTCCAGTCCGGCAAAGAGATCCCTCTTTCGCTGGTCCAAAACACCGGGAGCGCCATACGCGCCATCGATGTGGAACCAGAGTCCGAACTCAGACGCGATAGTTGCGATTTCGGTGAGCGGATCAACCGCTCCGGTGTTAACCGTGCCGGCGCTGCCGACTACGCAAAACGGCCTCAACCCGTCACGCACATCAGCCTCGATGCGCGAGGCGAGCAGATCAACACGCATTCGCTGCCGTTCGTCGCATGCAATCATGCGCACCTGATCGCGGCCGAAGCCGAGAATGTCTGCCGCCTTCGGGATCGACATGTGAACTTCTTCAGAAGCATAAATCGTCATCGGCGGACCAGAGTTCCAAAGCCCGCGGCGCGACGTATCAGTGCCGGATTTGCGGCGATTCGCAATCAGGAGCGCGATCATGTTTGCCATCGAGCCGCCACTCGTTAACAGACCTTTCGCTTGCTGGTCGTAACCGATCAGCGATCCCAACCAGATCACAATCAGGCGTTCGAGCTCCGTGCCCGCTGGGCCTGAGCGCCAGCAGGTGATGTTTGCGTTAAGCGCGGAGGCGATCAGGTCGGCGTACGCGCCAATCGGCGTGGATGGCGAAGCAACGTACCCGAAGAACCGTGGATGGCCGTTGTGCCGGCTGAGATCGAATATCGTGCGACATTCTGCGAGAAGCTGATCCAACGGTATCCCTTCAGCGGAGAGTTCGGTGGAAATCGATTGCGTCGTCTTCCCGGCGTAGTTTTCAGCGCGAACGGGACGTTTCCCGATCGTTGCCATGTACTCGGCGACGAGTTTTGTGGCCTCGGCGGAGATCTCCTGAAGGGCGTCGTCCGTGACGTCGAGCGAGGATTGCGTTCGCAGTGGCATTGTAATCACAAACTAAACATATCTCTTATCCGCGTCAATCCGTCTTGTTATCCGTGCCATCTGTGGCTAACATCTGCGACAAACATGTCCAGCAACTGCGCCACATCCGAAGGCACCGCACGCTATCGTGCTCGTTTCTCCAATCGCGCATTTCGCGAACAACAGGGACTCGTCCTTTCATCGATCGGAATCGGCACGTATCTCGGCAACGCCGACGAAGCTACCGACATGAACTACACGCGCGCGATCGTTCGCGCAGTTCAGCTCGGTGTAAACGTCATCGACAGCGCCGCAAACTATCGTTTCCAACGAAGCGAGCGCTCCATCGGACACGCCTTGCAGACACTCGCAAACGAGCACGGCATCGCCCGTGACGAGCTCGTAATCTGCACCAAAGGCGGCTACCTGCCCTTCGATGGCGCTCCGCCGCGTAACGTGCGGCAGTACGTAGAAGACACCTTTGTAAATCCCGGCATCGCTTCCTTTGCGGATATCGTCGGTGGCAGTCACTGCATGACGCCGGCTTACCTGCAAAGCCAGCTCGAACAGTCGCTGCGAAATATGAAGCTCGAGTGCGTTGACGTTTACTACATTCACAATCCCGAATCGCAGTTGCAGTTCGTTTCGGAGACGGAGTTTTACACACGCTTGAAACTTGCGTTCGAGCGTCTCGAGCAAAACCGCAAGCAGGGCAAGCTCGCTTATTATGGCGTCGCGACGTGGAATGGATTTCGCGCAAGGCCGCATCATTCACTCGCGCGAATGATTGAAGCGGCGCGTGACGTCGGTGGCGAAACGCATGGACTTCGTTTCATTCAACTGCCTTTCAACCTGGCGATGCCCGAAGCTGTCGAGGTCGCTAATGAAACGATCGACGGCAAGGAGATGTCAGTTGTCGAAGCAGCGCAGCGTTTGGGAGTGACGGTAGTGGCGAGTGCGTCGTTGTTGCAGGGCCGCATACCACCGGAAGATGCGATTCAGTTCGCAGGCGAGACGTCAGGGATCACTACAGCGCTCATCGGAATGAGCCGCATCGAGCATGTTGAAGAAAACTTGGCCACGGGTCTCCACGGATGAGCAGCACGGATTACCGCTACAAATCGTTTTCTGAGTTCTGGCCGTTTTACCTCTCGGAGCACAGCCGGCCCGCGACTCGTGTGCTGCATTTGATCGGCACGACACTAGGCATCGCCTTAATCATCTATTTGATAGCGATCGGAAAATGGTGGCTGTTCTTTCTCGGTTTTGTTCCCGGTTACGGCTTCGCGTGGCTGGCGCATTTCCTCGTCGAGAAGAACAAGCCCGCGACATTTAAGTATCCGCTATGGTCGTTCATGGGCGATTACAAGATGATTGCATTAATGCTGACGGGGCGATTGAAATAGGTCTTACCAGGTCCGATAGGACCTGTTCTTGAATGCGCGGCAACATCCCCATCCCCGAAATTCCCCACGGCGAGGACCTCTGGCTCATCGTCCTCATCACGTCGGTGCGCGAGCGCCGCACGCAACAAGGCCGGCTCTTCTGCGACGCCTCCGCGCGCAACGCGACCGGCAGCATCGCTCTTAAGATCTGGGGCGAAACTCGCGAAGCGCAAGGAGAGTTGAAGCCCGGTCTCTGGGGTATCACCGGTAAACTCGAAACCTTTCAGGACCGCTCACAATTCGTCGTCGCCGAGTACCGGCCGATCGCGCTCGAACAGTATCGCCAACACCAAAACGCCGACCCACGTCTCCCGCGCGCCTACACCTTCGACATCGAAACCATCACTCTCCCTGACTTTCGCGAACGGGTCGGACCCCAGCTCGAGCGCCAGATGCGGCTCGGCAGCATGCGCTTCGAACAGCAGCAGCGCTATCTCGAAGACATCGCCGCCGAAGAAGAACGCGTTTACGCCCTCGGCTCGCTCAGCGCCACCTCGGGCCGCGTGCTCTCGATTGCACTGCACGCCGGCGCGATTCCGGGTTTGGAGTTTCCCGATCTCGGGCTGAATGAGAGCGAGCACGTCTTTGGCATCGATAAGTACGGCTACGAGCAGGATGAAAAACAAGCGCTCCAGGACTTCTTGAGCCTGATGAAAGACTTCGATCCTGATTGCGACGAACTGGTCGGTCACAACATCATCGGCTTCGATCTACCGTTTGTCTTTCAACGCTGTCTCGCGCACTCGCTGCCCGCCCGCCCGTTCGTAAACCTCTCCGAGTACAACGTCCGCGGCGTTTTCGACACGATGCATCGCTGGTGGCTGGGCGCGAAACGGTTCGTTAGTCTCGACGACATCGCATGGGCGCTCGGCATCGAGTCGAGCAAGACTTCAGACGTCGAGGGCAGCAAAGTGTTTGATCTCTATCAGGCCGGTAAGCTCGATCTGATTCGCGAATACAATCTCAACGACGTCCGCGTGACCCGCAAAGTCTACGAGCGTATGGTCGCCAGCTTCGGAAGATAAGCCACAAAAAGGCACAAAAGACACAAAAGAATAAATAGGCCATGTAGGACATATGGGGTCTATGAGTCCCGTCAGTGTCATATTTTGTGTTTTTTGTGCTTCTTTGTTGCTGGTCAAGTGATATATTGTCGCCATGGAAATTGTCTTCCCCGTGTCGATGCTGGCTGTGGGCCTCGCTATCGGCGCCGTTTCCCTCTGGCTCATTACAAGGACCAAACTGAAATACGAATTTGAGCGCGGCCGTGCGCAGGGTGAAACTGAGCGTGCCGTGCTAAAAACACGGCTCGAAGAGGAACGAAAGGCGAGCCAGGAAAAGATCACGCTTCTGAATAACGCCGAAGGCAAACTCGCAGACGCGTTCAAAGCACTCTCCGCCGACGCTCTGCGCAACAACAATCAATCGTTTCTCGATCTCGCGAAGCAAAACCTCCAGACTTTTCAACAAACCGCGAAAGGCGAGCTCGAGCGGCGGCAAAACGCTATCGATGATTTGATCAAGCCGCTGAAGGAGTCGCTGGAAAAAGTCGACGGCAAGATCGGCGAGCTCGAAAAGAACCGCGTCGGCGCGTATTCGGAGTTGCGCGAGCAGGTGAAGACTCTGGCGCAGTCGCACTTACAGCTTCAGGCGGAGACCGGCAACCTGGTCAAAGCCCTGCGCGTGCCGCACGTGCGCGGACGTTGGGGTGAGATTCAGTTGCGCCGCGTCGTCGAGCTGGCCGGGATGCTTCAGTATTGCGACTTCGTGGAACAGGAAACGGTTGCGACTGAAGACAGTCGCATACGTCCAGACCTCATCGTGCGTCTGCCGGGCAATCGC
>JAICQI010000019.1 GCA_025937955.1 Pyrinomonadaceae bacterium | reverse complement strand
TCACCGTACGCGTTAAATGCCAGCCGCCGTATTTGTATCCGAGTCCGTAATCCGGAAAAGTTGCGAGCACCTGCGGCTCGCCGGATGGCGCGTCTTTGCCTGCTTCGTAGCGATAACGAAGGAGGCGATCGGTCAAGGCGAGATAGAACCATTCTGTGCCGGATGGATCGCGGTAGAAGGCGACGCTGTTTGGGTTGCGCAGCCCGGTCATGTACTTCGTCACTTTTTTGAACCGGCGCGTGGCGCGATCGAATTGATCGAGGATGTAGACCACGCCACGACGATTGTCGGCGAGGTTGAACATGTCGGTGACGAAGAGCCGGTTATCAGGGCTGAGCGTCATGAACCGGATGCGTTTGAGACCCTGGGCCGCGACACTGATCTCGTAGCCTTCCGGCAGGTTCAGCTCAAATGACTTTCCGTTTGCTAACGTGATTGGATGGGGAGTGAGTTTCTGTGCTGCGATCGTTGAAACGGCAAGAAGTGTTATCAAAGCTACGTACGCGGATCTCATCGCAAGAAAATACCACAGATAAACACAGATAAAGG
This sequence comes from Pyrinomonadaceae bacterium, assembly GCA_025937955.1. Classification (GTDB taxonomy): domain Bacteria; phylum Acidobacteriota; class Blastocatellia; order Pyrinomonadales; family Pyrinomonadaceae; genus PSRF01. The sequence goes on along the minus strand of JAICQI010000019.1, from coordinate 18,170 downwards.
CGGATAAAATCCGCATCAAATCTGTGTTTATCCGTGGCCCCTGTTTGTTATGTATGTATAAGTGCGCTCCGAGGAGCACCACGCTGCGACGCCGCGCGCGTCTCACATGGCACTCCAAACGGAGGCGAACGAAGCCCAAAGGCTTCGCAAGACAAAATCAACTAAAGCACCCGCATGAATGCGACGAGGTCTTTCTTCTCCTGCGCTGTCAATTTCAACTCGAGCACGAGATTGAAAAACTCCACCGTGTCTTCCAATGTCAACAAACGCCCGTCGTGCAGATACGGCGGCGACTCCTTGATCCCGCGCAGCGGAAACGTCTTGATAGCTCCCTGCGCTGTAATCATCATGCCGCCCTCCATGCGTGGCTTATAAAACCTCTCCACGGCGAGGTCGTGCATGAGATTGTCTGTGTAGAACGGCGGCGTGTGACACACACTGCAATTCGCTTTACCGAAGAACAGATCCTCACCGCGAATCTCGCTCTGTGTCGCCTTCGATCGATCGAGACGACCCATCACATTGAGCTTGGGCGCGGGCGGAAAGTCGAGCAGCGCCTGAAACTCCGACATGAAGTGGACCTGTGAAGCGCGCTCCAGAATGTTGACGCCTTTCTTCGTGGCGAGCACGATGTCGCCGTCGAAGTAGGCCGCTCTCTGTTCAAACTCCGTAAAGTCTTCAACCGTCTTTAGTGCTCTTTGCGAACCGAACAACCGTTGAATAAAAAGACCGCGCAGCGAGGTGGTTTCAATACGGCGGCGATTCTCCTGCGGTCGAATGTCGCCAACCAGGTGGAAAGCGGCTGACGTGTGACCATTGACGTGGCAATCAAAACACGCAACACCGAGCATCCCATCGGCTCGCTCCGTTTTTCGATCGTCAGTGGCGTTGAACTGTTGCTGTGGAAATTGCGTTACGAGAAGTCTTAAACCTTCGAGCTGTTTCGGATTCAGGATTCCATTGAACAACTCGTAAAAATTATTGACTGTGATCAGTTGTCCCTTCGAAACGTCGCCAAGATCTTTCCGGCTGGTCAGAAACATCGCGGGCGGAAACTCGGGCAAGAAGTGATCGGGCAGATCGAAGTCCATATCGAAACGTTCGACACGCGGCAACAATTTGATCTCAGCCTGCGGAAACACCATGCCGCCGACCGGATGACTCACGTGTGGCAGTGGCAGATACGGAAACGCATCCTGCGCCTTGATCGCTTCGGGCGTCATGCGGCCAAGTTGATCCCAGGTCATGCCGCCTTTCAGTTTCGCAGTCGGCCCCACGGGAATGGGCTTGCCGCGCGTCATGCGAACGCTTTCGTCGACGCGCCGGCTAAGATCGTACCGGTCCTCGAGCAGGCGTTGATGCTCGGCCATCACGCGCGGTTTTGCGGCTTTATCTCGCGCCCGCACCGTATCGAACGGTTCTTCAATGACAGGAGAAAACGATGACGGTCGCTGCTGTTGCTGAGCGCGAGCGACTTCTGTGACGATTAAAATCGCGGTTACAGAAAGAGCGCCGGCTACCGCGACGAGTACCCGCAGTTTTGACCTTTTCATAACCGTAATAACACCTGAGCGGTAAAATTATTCCCGGGAATTTTCTAAGCGGTGGCGTGTTACTCTACAATGCACAGGTCGAACTCCCGAACTGATGGACACCCACGAAAACAAGGGCGGTTTTGGCCAGGCGGCACTCGAGCATCTCGATGCTCTGTACGGGTATGCCATGACCTTAACGCGCGATACGACCGAGGCCGAAGATCTGGTGCAGGAGACGTATTTGCGGGCCGCAAACGCGGCTAACCGGCCCAACGGCGACAGCAATTTGAAAGGCTGGCTGTTTGTGATCATGCGCAATGCCTGGCTGAACCAGTTGCGCCACAGGAACAACGGGCCGCGTTTCGTCGATCTCGAACCGTCCGAACAGCCGGTCGACGAGACGCAGGAGAGTCCGCACGTCGTTTATATAAGAAAACTGGAACGAGAGCAGGTGCGGGAAGCGATTGAGAGTTTGCCTGACGCTTACCGCGAGATCGTTGTTTTGCGCGACATCGAAGGATTTACTTACCAGGAGATCGCGATGGTGCTCAAATGTCCGGCGGGCACCGTAATGTCGCGCCTGGGCCGCGCGCGTGGGAAACTTCGAAAAGTTCTTTCAGCCCGGCAAACTCGGGCACGTATTAGAGCAGTCTGAGTCAAGAATGAGAAAGTGCGACGACATACGGGGACGATTGACGTTGTATCTCGACAACGAGTTGCAGGGCGACGAGCGTGCGACTGTCGAGGCCCATCTGTCCGAGTGTGAGGCCTGTGCGGCCCTCTTCGCGAGAGAACTGAATTTTCTTGATGCGGTAAGGAAGAGTGGACCACTGCACGAGGCGTCGCCGGAGCTGCGCGACAAGGTTCGGCAGATCTTAGGCGAACGGCGTCGAGTGCCGGAAAAGCAATCGCGCGTGACGAGACGTGGAACTCGTGTTCGATGGGCCGGCACGATTGCCGCTGGATTGCTGGTTTTGCTTTTGCCAGTACTGGTCTGGTACGTCTTTAGACAAACTGATCCGGCAGCTTCGGAACCTTCAAGTTTTGCACTGAAGGCAGCCGAAACTCATTTGCGTCACGTGCGAGGTGAGTTGCCACTGGAGATAGAGGAATCCGACGACCCACAGAAGATTTCTGCGTGGTTTGCAAACAAGGTCAAATTCAGCGTGCAGCTTCCGAATTATCAGGAGTCGTCAGGGCAGGAAAAGCTCTACACGTTGGAAGGCGCCCGACTCGTCGGTTACCAGAATGATGAGGCCGCCTACGTTGCCTATCGGATGAAGGACCGCCCGATCACCCTGCTGATCACTTCCGAATCCGTGGCCAAGCCTTCCGGCGGCGAAGTGATCCCTTCCAAAGGCTTGCAGTTTCACTACAACGCCATTGACGGACTAAAAGTCCTTACCTGGTCCGATCGCGGTTTGACCTACGCACTCGTCTCAGACCTCGAAGAACGTGGACAGAAGTCGTGCATCGTTTGCCATCAGGGCACAAAGGATCAGGACTTCATGGAACCACTAAAAACGCACTAATAAATCCGCAAATAAATCCGCGTTAATCTGTGGCTTAACTTGGTCGGGAGTACATCTTGATCACGCGCACGATCGCTTCGCGGCAGACTTTGCAGAATCGATCGCTGCGGGAGAACATGATGCAGTCGATTTCCGGGCGATAGTAACCACGCGCCTCGTACATCGCGCCTTCGAACGCTCCCACCTGCCCGAAGTGTTTCTCGGCCGCAAACATCTTCTTCTCGTGTTCCAACTCTTCTCGGAACAACGCTTCCATCTCTTCTTCGGGTCGCTTGTCTTTCCGCAACTGTGCGCGCCGTTTCTGGATCTCGCGTGAGTAGGCCTCGAATTCTTCCTTCTTCCACGGCGTCGGAATCGGCGTTACGTGTGCGAAAGGCGAAGCCAGGTGCCGCCATTTCAACGTGCTGACGTCAAGGAGCGCGGTAACGTTTGGTTCCCATGGCTCCACACGATCGGCTGCGGGAGCGTAAGCGACTGACGATGTGTAGTACTCGTCAGCGAGCGCAGCGAAGTGGTGTCCAAACTCGTGTACGAAGACATAGTTCGCGAATGCATTGTCCGAAGCAACCGTGCTGTAGAGATTGAAGATACCGCCGCCACCGTAAGTTCGATTGTTAACCAGCACTTCGATGAACTCGTATGGCGCAAACTGTGCGGTCCGGCGCAGCGCGCGGTTGTCAAACGTCAACACATATCTTTCCGATCCAAACGCATCGTAAGTCGCTCCGAGAGGTGAGTCGCGATGGATGCCGGTTGAAGGTCTCGAAACGCCGGATTCGGCTGCCGGTGGACAGAGCGCCCAAACGTTGAAGCTCTTCCGATTCTCTTTAAATGGCGAAGTGGAGAAAAGCGTCTCCGTGAGGCGGCGTGCGTCGGCTTCAAACTTTTTCGCTTCCGCCGCGGTGTAGCCATCGCCAAGAATCAGGAAGTCGACCCTGGCTTCGGGATCACCGGTTTTCTGAATCGTGATCAGCGGCGCGGGCGGCGTGGGTTTCGAGCGATCGATAAACTGGTCGGCCGGATCGATCGTCGTGGTCCAGATGTTCTGAAAGACGTTCTTCGCGTCGCGCTTCTTCAACACAATACTGACCGGAAGTGCCGGCGCAGGGAAGCGCAGCGACTCCTGAAACGTGCGCTTTATGGTCTTAGCTTCATCGGTCGTTTCCCATTCGCCATAGATCGACGCGAAGCCGCGCGAATACAGAAGCTGTTTTGTCTTTGCGTCTCGAACTTCAAACAGGTACTTGCCGAGATTCGACGAATCGATCGCCTGCGCCGGATCTCCCGGCCAGGGCAGTGGCTCAATGACCACCCGGTCAACGCTAAACACCTCCTGCGACGCATCGCCGGTGTGGTAGTAATCCAGCCGCATCGTCTGCGTTGCCGCTGCGGCGGTGGAGACAAACAACAAAAGGGCAGTCAGAGTAAGTATTGGCTTAATCATAAAGCGGATAATACAGTATACTGTTAGACTTTATGGCAAGCGTCCTCGAGATCATCCCGCTCGGCGGTATCGGCGAGTTTGGAATGAATTGCATGGCTGTGCGTTACGGCGACGAGATGTTGATTCTCGACGCCGGGATGGGTTTTCCTGAGGAAACGGCTTACGGGGTTGACGTTTCGATCCCGAATTTTAACTTTCTCGACGAATACAAAGACGACATTACCGCGATTGTCCTCACGCACGGACACGAAGATCACCTGGGTGCGTTGCCGTACTTACTGAAGAAGTTCAACGTTCCAGTCTACTGTTCACATTTCACTGCCGGCCTCGCGGAAAGCAAACTAGAAGAACACGAACTGCTCGGCGACGTGCTGCTGCACCGCGTCGAACCGCGCGACGTCGTTGATATCGGCGTCTTCCAGGTCGAGTTCATACGCGTTTCACACTCGCTCGTCGACTGCTTCTCACTCGGCATCAAGACGCCTGTCGGCACGATCATCCATACAGGCGACTACAAAGTTGACGAGACACCAGTAATTGGTGAGCCGATCGATCTGCGCTCGTTTCGCCGTTACGGACAGGACGGTGTGCTGGCGCTGCTCTCTGATTCAACCAATGCGACTGTTCCCGGTCGAACGCCTTCGGAAAGAGCAGTGATTCCGGCGTTTGAAGAGATCTTCTCAGAGGCGAAGGGACGCATCATCGTCGCGGCGTTTGCGTCGTCGATTCATCGCTTGCAGATCGTGCTCGACGTGGCGCAGCAGTTTAATCGTCACGTCTGCGTGCTCGGCCGGTCCATGCAGAAGAACGTCGAGGTGGCGGAACGGCTCGGCTATCTCGACATTCCCGACGGCCTGCTCGTTTCACTCAACGAAGCAAAGATGATGAGTGATTACGAGATCGTGTTTCTCGTCACCGGATCTCAGGGCGAATCGCGCGCGGCCCTTTCACAGATGGCGACGCAGAGTTACAAGGGCTTGATGGTCGAGGAAGGCGACACGGTGGTGTTGTCGGCCCGCATCATTCCGGGCAACGAACGGTTGATTTCGCGGATGATCGGGTTCATCTACAAGCGCGGCGCGAACATCATTGAAGAGAAACGGCGGCTGGTCCACGTCAGTGGGCATGCTTCGCAGGAAGACATCCGCATCATGACTGAGGCGGTGCGGCCGAAGTTCGTGGTGCCGATTCACGGCGAGTATCGCATGCTGTTTCGTCACAAAGAGTTTGTGAAGAACCATCTGGGATATAAGGAAGAGAATATTATTCTGATTGAGAATGGTGATGTCCTTGAGCTGGATGGTGAACGAGCGGCGGTGATCGACAAGCGTGAGATCGGGCGGACGTTCATTGACGAGAGTGGATTCCAGGAGATCGGCAGCGATACGGTGCGCGAGCGCAAACAGTTGGCTTACGAGGGCGCCGTGACGGTTGTGGTTACGATTGATGAAGAGACAGGCGAGCTCGAAGGCGAACCGAAGATCGTCGCGCGTGGTGTGCGCGGGTTGAGTGCCGGGAACGGTTTTGGTGGTCGTCCGGAAAATTATCTGCTCGAAGATGCGAAGCGCGTGGTGACGGCGGCAATCGTGGGCGCCTCGCGGCAGACGCTCTCGGACGAGACGCTTTTGAAAGAGCATGTGCGGGTTGAGTTGAAGCGATTCATCCAGAAACAAACCGGCGCTCGCCCGGTGATCACGCCAGTCATCGTATTAATTTAGCCACGGATTACACGGATAAAATACGGATTGGGTTATTGGACCAACAAAGTCGTGATGATCACGGGTGCTTCTTCCGGGATCGGGAGGGGGGTTGCGCTCGAAGTGGCATCGCGTGGGGCGCACCTTGGACTGTTGGCCCGGCGGGAAGAATTGCTGAATGAGATCGTGGGCGAGGCGAAGAAGCGTAACGTCAAGGCTGTTGCTGCTGCCGCGGACGTGCGCGACGTTAAGCGCGTTAGGGAAGCTGCCGATCGCTTTCGCCGGGAGCTTGGTCCAATCGATATCCTGATCGCTAACGCGGGCATCGGCACTGCTGATCACGCCACTCGCCTGACCCCGGAACACGCTGCAAACGTCATGGGCATCAACGTGCTCGGCGCGGTGAACAGTGTTGCGGCAGTCCTGCCCGAGATGGTTGAGCGTAAGCAGGGACGTTTGGTGGCGATCTCGAGTTTGGCTGCGTATCGCGGGTTGGCCAAGTCGGCGGCTTACTGTGCGAGCAAGGCGGCGCTATCGTCTTACTTTGAAAGTCTCAGGATCGATCTGCGACACACGGGCGTCGGCGTGACGATTATTCATCCGGGCTTCATCAAGACGGACCTGACAGCCGGGCGTCACGCGAAGATGCCTTACCTGATGGAGCTTGACGACGCGGTGAAGAAGATCGTCTCAGCCATCGAACGGGAAAAGAAGAGTTATGCTTTTCCGTGGAAACTGGCGACGATCGTGCGCGCGACCATGCTCATGCCACCCGCGATGTATGACTGGCTTGCGGAGAGAAACTCGTTTCGAGAATAGATTCCGATCACTATGACCATCCTTCAAGCTATCGTCCTCGGCGTCGTTCAAGGTCTGACAGAATTCATCCCGGTTAGTTCAACGGCACATCTCGTTTTCGCAGCGCGCGTGGTCAATCTTTACGGCGGCGTCGATAAGACACTACAGGCCGAACAGACCACGGCCACGATTGCAGTGATCCAACTCGGCACCTTGCTCGCCGTCCTGATCTACTTCTCGCGCGATATCGTCAACATTCTGCGCGCGTTTACTTCCGACCATCTCGCTTTGCTGCGCGGTCGCACGACGCCCGGTGAGCCGAAACTGTCGCGCGATGCGTGGCTCGGATGGCTCGTGATCATCGGTTCGCTTCCGGTCGGCATCGTCGGTCTGTTCTTCAAAGAACAGATCGAAGGACCGTTTACCAAGAACCTGTGGGTGATCGCGACGATGATGATCGTCGTCGGTATGTTGATGACGATTGCCGAGCTGGTTGGAAAGAGAAGTCGTGATATGAAACAGCTCGGCGTCGGAGACGCGCTGGCGGTCGGTTCGGCACAAGTGCTGGCGCTGATTCCGGGCTCGAGTCGTTCGGGTTCGACGATCATGGGCGGGTTGTTTGCCGGGCTCAATCGCGAGACTGCGGCGCGGTTCTCGTTCCTGCTTTCCATCCCTGCGATTGCTGCGAGTGGTTTACTGGAATTAAAAGAGGCGATCGAAAAGCTTCCGGCCGGCAGCTACGGTTCGCTGGCGGTGGCGACAGTGGTTTCGGGCGTGGTGGGCTATGCGTCGATCTGGTTTCTGTTGAGATTTCTGCGGACTCATTCGACGGGAGTGTTTATAGTGTATCGTGTGATTGTCGGGGGGCTGATCCTGGCAGCATTGTCGTTTGGCTATATTTCGGCCAGTATTTAGGTGATAACAATGAGTGACAAAGACACATCGCAGCGACCTCGGAGCCCGCGCATTCCGGTCGAGTTTGCTTTGGACGTGGAGGGCACCGACGCTTCAGGAAACGTTTTTCAAGCCAAGGCGAAGGCCACCAAGATCAGTAGCCGCGGCGCAACGCTCCTCATCGACGTTGATGTGCCAGTTGGTTCGACAGTAAAGTTGACGCCATCGTCTGGTGGCGCGCTTACGGCGGAAGTGAATGGTTCCTGGATCGATGATATCGATGGCGATCGACGCATCGGTGTGAAGTTACTTGACGCTAACGGATGGTTTGCTGAATAGCCACAAAAAGGCACTTAAGGCAAAAAATGCATTTGAATCCAAAATTTGTTTTTTGTGACTTTTGTGCGTTTTTGTGGCTACTGGACAATTAAATGAAAGCCAAACGCTGGATCGTGCGAGAGCATGATGCCGAAAGGGCCGCCTCACTGGCAAGCGTTCTGGGTGTCTCACCAATCCTGGCTGCTCTTCTCATAAACCGTGGATACGACGACGAGCGCGCTGCGCGGGTCTTCCTCTCTCCAACTTACGATCAACTTCACGAACCTTATGACATGCTCGGGATGCGAGAGGCCGTCGCTCGCTTGCGACGCGCAGTCGAAGATCGCGAGCCGATTTTGATCTATGGCGATTACGACGTCGATGGCACAACGGGAACCGCCGTGCTACTGCGGGCTCTGAAACTCCTCGGCGCACAAGCCGGCTTTCACATCCCGCATCGTTTCACCGAAGGTTACGGGATTCAGCAGGCCGCGCTCGAGAAGGCTGTCAATGATGGGTACAGACTCGTCGTCAGTATCGACTGCGGCATTCGAGCTCACGAGCCACTCTACTGGGCGCGCGATAACGGTCTTGATGTGATCATCACAGATCACCATCTGCCTGATGAAAAAGAGGGCGCCCCACCGGCTTTCGCCGTACTGAATCCGAACCAGGCTGGATGTGAGTATCCCGACAAGCACCTCGCCGGTGTCGGCGTCGCTTTCAAACTCGTTCACGCGTTGTTTCGAGAGTACGGGCGTGAGGCGCAAGTGCCTGCGTTTATGAAGGTTGTCGCGATCGGAACGGTCGCCGACGTGGCCAAACTCACCGGAGAAAACCGCACCATCGTGTCAATCGGTTTGAAGGATTTGGCGCGCGTTGCCAATCCCGGTTTGCGCGCGTTGATCGACGTTGCCGGTTGCGGAGATGGCAAGGGCATGACAGCATACGATCTGGGGTTCCGGCTTGGCCCACGCATCAACGCTGCCGGACGAATGGACGCGGCCCGTGCCGTGGTCGAGCTCTTTGATACTCGCAACTTCGACGAAGCGCGCCGGCTCGCGAACCATCTCGACTCACGCAACGAGGAACGAAAGACAGTGCAACAGCAGATCATCGATCTCGCTATTGCTGAAGTGAAAGATCCTGAGGAGTGTCATGTCGCCGTGATCGCCGGCGAGGGTTGGCATCGCGGCGTGATCGGGATCGCGGCGTCGAAAATTGCGGAACGGCTTAATCGCCCGTGCGTTGTGTTATCGATCGACGGTGAGATGGCCCACGGCTCGGGACGCAGTATCGAGGCTTATCACCTTTTGAACGGATTGACTACGTGTTCCGATCTGTTCGAGAAGTTTGGCGGGCACTCCCATGCCGCAGGCATCACAATTCGGCCCGAGCGGATTGAAGAGTTTCGACGTCGCTTGAATGAGCATGCAGCGTCGTGTTTGACGCCGGACGAGCTGGAGCCGTTAGTGAAGATCGATCTCGAACTGAGACCGGAAGACGTGACGTTCTCTTTGGCTCGGGAACTGGACGCTCTGGAGCCTTTCGGCGCAGGTAATCCGCGGCCGGTGTTTATGACGCGCAACCTGCGACGTTTGTCGGAGCCGGTTGTTATAAAGGACAAGCATTTGAAGTTTCGTCTGGCGGGCCCGCAGAACCGGCCCCTGGAAGCAGTTTGGTGGAATTGCGTGGAGACGCCGGGGCAAACTCCCGACTTGAACGGCAGCATCGAACTCGCCTACACGCTCGAGACAAGCGCCTGGAATGATGAGTATCGAATGCAGTTGAATGTTTCGGATTTAAAATGCAGGAACTAACTCGAAAACGAGCAATCGCGCTTGGCTTGCGCGCCAAAGTGCCGGCCATTGCGCGCATCGTCGCGTTTACGCTGCTCGCGTCGGGTCTCGCCGTGGTCGGAGTCTCGTATTACAAGTTGCGGAATGCCGAGAAGTTCAAGCCGAAGTCTGAGAAGCCTGAGCTTTCGAAGGAAGTCACGGGCATTGTCGAAGGTTACGAACAGCGCGTGACCAAAAACGATCGCTTGTACCTGTTGGTGAAAGCTTCGCGTGACGTCACCTTCTCTGATGGTCACCACGAGCTCGAAAACATCAACATGACCGTGTATCCGCCGGAGGGCGAGACGCCGGATCAGATCACAGCCGCGCGCGCCATCTACCAGCCCGATTCGAACATTCTGTCGTTTATGGGCAGCGTAAAGATCGAGACGAAAGACAAGTTGAAGGTCAACACGGAAGCGCTCTCGTTCGATCAGAACAGCGGCATTGCCCAAACTGATTCACACATCGCCTTTGAACGCGAGAACGTTTCGGGTACGTCAACCGGCGCAGTGGTCGAACAAAAAGCACAGCGTCTTGAGTTGAAGAGCAACGTTCAGTTGACCGTGGCGCCCGCGCAATCCGGCGCGACAAAACGTGCGCGTCCGGTACTGATCAAAGCGGCCCGCGGTACGTTCGAACAGAACTCGATGCAGCTTGCTTTCTACGGTGGCGTGACGGTTGAGCAGGAGAACGACATCCTGAGTGGCGATAACCTCACTGCGTTTTTGAACCAGCAAAAGCATCTCGAGCGCGCTGAGATCAGAACCAACGCTTACATGCGCGTGATGGATCCGGGACGTGCCGCCGAAGTTAAGTCGGTCAACATGGACTTTTTCATGGACAAGGACCAGCGTCTCGAACGCGCCCTCGCAACCAACGACGTCGCGGCGCGCACCCTCGAAGGTGACGCTGACGTTCAAGTCACGGGAAGCACTTCGCTCGAAGTCACTTTTCAGGCGAAAGACGATGCCAGTTTGCTGAGACAGATGGTTGCCAGTGGCCGCTCGGTGATCACGATGAGTGCACCGAAGTCGAAGGCAAACGATCCGCGCGCCGCCAACAAGCGCTTGACGGCGAATGCAGTGAAACTCTTCTGGCGCATCACGGGGCGTGATCTGGAAAAGGCTGAAGCGAGTGGCGACGCGGAGTTGTTTGTCGAGCCCGTAGTATCCAGCACGCGCGCGGAACGAAAGAAGCTGAACGCGCCGCAGTTTGATTGCGACTTTTTCGAAGCCGGCAACCTTGCACGCACGTGCAAAGCGACCGGAGGCTCGAAGGCTACATTAGATCCGATGCAGCCGGTACAAAACCGCGGCACGCGAACGCTAACTTCACAAACCATGACCACGGTCTTTTTAAAAGACACACAGGACGTGGAACGAGTCGACGCGCAGGGCGACAGCAAGTTTAATGAGAACGATCGCAATGGCGTCGCTGCGAATGTTTCGTACGTCGCTGCTGATCAGACTGTCAGGTTGCGTGGTGGCGATCCGACCGTGTGGGATTCGCGTGGCCGCACCAAAGCCATCGAGCTCGACGCCGATCTAGCCAACGATGTTTCTTACGCTCGCGGGCGGACCACTACCACGTACTACAGCCAGGAGCAGACCAACGGCGCCACGCCGTTTTCAAAAACGAAGAGCCCGGTTTACATCGCGAGCGAGCGCGGCGAGTTTCGTCACGAAAGCGGACAGGCGATCTACACCGGCAATGCGCGCGCGTGGCAGGACGACAACTACGTGCGTGGCGACAAGCTCGTCATCTATATGAACGACAAGCGCATGGAAGCGACTGGCCACGTTCAGAGCGCGATCTACAACGCCAGGCGTCGCGTAGAAAATAACAACAATACAGTCGTGCCGGTCTTCGCTGCTGCTGATTCGATGTTCTATTCAGATCCGGATCGGACGATTCATTACGAAGGAAACGTCGATATCAAGCAAGGTTCTGATCGACTCACCGGCGGCGTCGCGGACGTCTATCTCGACAAACAAACGAACGAGATGCAAAAGACGACCGCGCAGCGCAACGTCGTGCTAACTCAGCCAAACAGAAAAGGCACCGGAGACTGGGTGGAATACACGACCGCGAACGAGGTGGCGATTCTTAAGGGCAATCCGGCACGCGTTGAAGACGTCGAGCAGGGCAACACGGAAGGGAATCGTTTGACGCTCTCGGTGCGGGACGGTAAAGTCACCGCCGACGATGCTCGTGGACCACTTGCTCCAGGCCGCGTGCGCTCCACCCACAAGATACGAAAACCTTGAGCCACAGATGAACACAGATAAAAATCCGGATTTTATCCGTGTTCATCCGTGGCTAATTAATGCAGAGACGAATGAATGCCCGGTTGGATAGTGCGCTTCGCAGCGCACATCTCGTCAAACATTATGGACGCCGTCGTGTGGTCGACGACGTCAGTCTGCAAGTTGAAAAGGGCGAGGTAGTTGGACTGCTCGGCGCGAACGGGGCCGGCAAGACCACGACGTTCTACATGATCGTCGGACTGGAGCGTCCCGATTCGGGCAGCGTTTTGCTCGGTGATCAAGATCTCACAAACCTGCCGATGTACCTGCGCGCGCGGCTCGGAATCGGATACCTGCCCCAGGAACCTTCCGTCTTTCGTAAGATGACCACAGCGCAGAACATTCTCGCCGTGCTCGAAACCACTGGCCTGCGTCGTCGCGAACAACTCAAACGCCTCGAAGAGCTGTTGGAAGAGTTCGGTATCGCACACGTGCGAAATACGCGTGGCGATGCGCTCTCAGGCGGTGAGCGACGTCGCACCGAAATAGCAAGAGCTCTTGCGACCGAGCCTCAATATATCCTCCTCGACGAGCCGTTCGCGGGCATCGATCCAAAAGCAGTAGATGATATTCAAAACGTAATACTCTACCTGCGAAATCGTGGTATCGGTATTCTGGTTACCGATCACAACGTCCGTGAAACGCTTGGCGTAACTGACCGCGCGTATATAATGGCGGAGGGCAAGATCTTCCGCTCCGGACACCCCCGCGAATTGACGGAAGACGCCGAAGTGCGCCGTCTCTACCTCGGCGAAAAATTCCGTATGTAAAGAATTAACCACTAATACACAAAGCGCACAGAATAAAAGTTCTCTTTTTTGTGTTTTGTGCCTTAGTGGTTAACTATCTTTCAAGTCCCTGACGCAAAATAGGGACCGGATCGGTTATAATCCTCCCGTGCGGCCCAAGAGCCGCGATAATAAGAACAGACGAAGTAAGAACTACGGCAAACTTGACCTGAGGTATGTCTCTTAAGCTAACCACCAGCCTCTCCCAACGACTTGTACTGACGCCACAGTTGCGCCAGCGGATCGAGATGTTGCAGATGACGTCGCTCGAGCTGACCGATCTCATTCAGCAACAGTTGTTGGAGAACCCTGTGCTCGAAGAAGTGCCGAGCCAGGAAGAAGTGCAGGAGCTGGCCGAAAAGGTCCTCGATCATCTCTCCGGTGCCGATACCGCAAATACATTTGAAGAGCATGCGCCTGATGCCGGTAGTCCCGCAACCAACGGTTCCGGCGATCCGGATGTGTTGTCGAGCTTGCCTGCGTCCAGCGACGGAGACGTTGAAGGCGGCGATGCCGTCGCAGCCGGCGAACATGACGAAGGCGGTTCTGAAGAAGGCGCCACTGACGAGTCGCAACGCGATGCTTTCGAGGAGATCGACTTCGGACGCGAATTCCAGGAGTATCTTGATCCCGGTTACAAGACGCAGGAAATCGAGTACAAGGAAGACGCTCCCACCTTCGAACAATTCCTGACACGCCCACAATCATTGGCGGAACATCTCGAGTGGCAACTTAGCATGAGTTCCATCGATGATGATGTGCGCGAAGCCGGGATCTGCGTAATTGGCAATCTGAATGCTGATGGCCGGCTGAATGCGACCAACGAAGAGATCGCACAGGTTGAGAAGATTCCCGAAGAGGTCGTTGAGCGTGCGCGTCAGGAAGTGATGCGTCTCGATCCGGTCGGCTGTGGCGCCCGCGACGTGAAGGAGTGCCTGCTGGTCCAACTGGAAGTGCTTGGCGAAAGCGATCGGCTCGCGACAAAGTTGATCAGCGAGCACCTTGCCGATTTGCAGCAACACAAGCTGCCGCACTTGTCCAAGCAGATCGGCATCGACGTTGAGACGCTGCTCGAGGAATTGCAGTTTATCCGGACCCTGGATCCGTATCCCGGCCGTCGTTATTCATCAGATGAACCGATTCTGATCAGTCCTGAGATCTACATTGAGAAGCTCGACGAGAACGACGAAGATTACGTGATCTACTTTGCTGACGACGGCAGTCCGCGCTTGCGCGTGAGCCCGCAGTATCAACAGATGCTGAGTCAGGGCGTCAGCAACGAGACGAAAAGTTTTATTCGCGAGAAGATGCGTTCCGCCGTGGATCTGCTGCGCAATATCGAACACCGCCGCCAGACGATTTACAAAGTGGTGGAATCGATCGTGCAGCGCCAGAAAGAGTTCCTGGACCATGGCGTGCAGTACATCAAGCCGATGATGTTGAAAGACATTGCCGAAGACATTGGCATGCACCTTTCGACTGTTTCGCGAGTGGTGAATCGCAAGTACGCTCACACGCCTCAGGGCGTCATCGAGCTGCGCCGGTTCTTTACTGAGGGCATGCTCAATGAAGAGGGCGAGGAGATTTCCACCCGCATTATCAAATTGAAGATTAAGAAACTCATCGAAGAAGAAGATTCCCATAACCCTATTACTGACGATCAGGTAGTTAAAATCCTCGCGAAGGATGGAATAAAGTTATCGCGTAGAACTGTCGCGAAATATCGCGATCAAATGCAGATCCCCGGGTCGCGAGAGCGTCGCGCTGTAGTCTGAAACCCCTCTGAAGCACGACGCGAATCAAGTTATAACTGTTGTTGCGTTTAGCCTGACTCGCGGTTACGGTCAGGCTGGCGCATTGGTATCGTTTGAGGGAGGCGATTGATGAAATTTGAATACACAGGCAGACACGTCGAGGTGTCGCCGGCGATTCGGCGTCACGTGGAAGATCATTTCAAGAAGCTCGATCATGTTTTCAACGGCGATTCAACCTTAAGCACTCATGTAATCATCGACGTTGAGAAGAACCGCCAGATCGGAGAGATCATCGTTTACTGGCGGGACTACACGCTTACGGCGAAAGATACAAACGCCGACATGTACATGGCTCTCACGAGGGCCATGGCGAAGATCGAGAAACAGGCAGTCAAACTCAAGAAAAAACTGATAGATAGAACGCAGAAGAGTGGAAAGTCCGTCAGTCGAGTTGCGTCGCAGCCTGACGGACAATTGGAAGCAACGCCGCGCCCACCGCGCATCATTCCAGCCCGGCGCTATGTAGTTAAGCCGATGACCGCGGAAGAAGCGGCGCTGCGGCTCTCCGACGAAGCAGATCAGTTTCTGCTGTTTCGCGACGCCGACACTTCACGCCTCGGCGTCATCTACAGACGCAAAGACGGCAACTTTGGTCTGATCGAACCTTAGCCTCTAAGCCGCGGATTTTCGCGGATGAACGTAGATCTGATAATCTGCGTTTCATCCGCGAGATCGGCGGCTTATACAGATGCCTCCCGACATCGTAATCATCACCGGCCTAAGCGGCTCTGGAATGTCTTCCGCCACCAATGCATTTCAGGACCTCGGTTACTTCTGTGTCGACAACCTGCCGATCACGATGCTGCCGACCTTTGGCCGTCTCGTTACTGACGACGAAGAAAAAGGAATCAGGCGTGCCGCGCTCGTCATCGACATTCGCGAAGGCGGCTTCCTCGCCGATTTCGAAAAACAACTCGACACGCTCCGAGCTTTGGGTCTCAAGGTCATCGTTCTTTTCTTTGAAGCCTCTGACGACGTGTTGCAGTATCGCTTCAGCGAAACGCGACGTCCTCATCCGGCCGAGAAAGGCCAGGGCCTACTCGCCGCCATCGGCGACGAGCGCGAGGCAATGTCGCGCATACGCGCGCACGCAGACCAGATCATCGATACTTCCGACCACACTGTTCACACGCTGCGCAAATTCCTGTTGGAGCGATTCAGTCTCGATCGGCAGGGCGCGCCCATGCGCGTGCAGGTGATGAGCTTTGGCCACAAGTATGGCAACCCGGGCGACTTGGAGTTATTGTTTGACGTCAGGCACTTGCCGAATCCACATTTTGTTCCCGAGTTGAAGAGACTTTCGGGTCACGATCGACGCGTGGTCAAGTTTCTTGGGTCGGACGCGGAAGTGAAAGAGACGCTGAAGCGGTTTACGGATTTGCTTTCGTACCTGCTGCCGCTCTACAAACGGGAAGGAAAGTCGTACGTTACAGTGGGTATCGGTTGTACCGGTGGCCGTCATCGCTCGGTGATGATTGCTAATGCGCTTGCGCGCGCCCTGCGGAAGGCGGGCTTTGATGCACACGCTTCGCATCGCGACGTGCGCAAAGCAAGTTCGCGTAATTCGCGTAAATCTGTGGCTAAAATATGAGCTCAACACCTGACGTAAAAAGAGTTGCCGGCGTGATCGTGACTCACGGTCATCTTGCCGGTGAGCTGCTGGCGGCCGCCGAGATGATCGTTGGTCCAATCTCACACATCGCCGCCGTCTCCATCGGCTGGCACGACGACGTCGACGCCGCACGAGACGAAGTCCAGCGCGCCATCACGCGCGTGTCGCAGGAACGAGGCGTGTTATTGCTCACCGACATGTTTGGCGGCACACCGACCAACATCGCTTCGATGTTTCTGGAAGAGGGTTCGGTCGAAGTAATTACCGGAACAAACCTGCCAATGGTGATCAAACTGGCGACCGCATCCGCGGAAGACTCGCTGGCCGAGGTTGCGCGCAAGATCTGCGACCAGGGCCGGCAGGGAATTTACCTCGCCGGCGCTTTGCTCGCCGAACCGCCGAAAGCCGGAGCTGATTGAAAGTGGCTGAACGCAGACTCCAGGTCACCAGCCGCCTCGGTCTTCATGCCCGCGCCGCCGCCAACCTCGTACGCGTTGCGAGCCAGTTCAAAAGCAATCTCACCATTCAACGTCTCGACGGAAACGCCGAAGCCGATGCCAAGTCGATCCTCAGCATACTGACGCTTGCCGCCAGTCGCGGCACGGATCTGAAGATCGTAGCCAGCGGTGAGGATGAACAGGAAGCACTCGAAGCAGTTGTCGGGCTCTTCTCGCGTGATTTTGACGAAACCGAGAAGGATGTCGGCAAACACATTTCCCGCGCGACCAACGAGTTGCGTTGCAAAGGACTCGGCGTTTCGGATGGCATCGTGATTGGTCGCGTGCTGCGACTTCAGGAGGGGACGCCTAATGTTTATCGTGCCGAGATCGCCGAAGCAGATCTGGAGCGCGAGCGCCGCCGCTTTCGCGCCGCGGTCAGGCTGTCGCGACGACAACTCGAAGCCATCAAGGATCGCGCGGAAAAGGAGCTCGGCCGCGGGCACGCGTACATCTTCGACGCGCACCTGCTGTTTCTTCAGGACGCAAAACTCACGCGCGACGTCGAAGACTACATCGTCAAGGAACGCTCGAATGCGGAATGGGCGGCGAAAGTGGTTGGCGATCGGCTGCTTTCGATCTACACACAGATCAACGATGAGTACCTGCGGGAGCGTGGTTCCGATATTGAAGACGTGATTCAACGTTTGCTCGCGAATTTGACTGGTGAAGGGCTGAAGTATCCAAATCTGTCGGAAGACGCGGTGATCGTTTCAACCGATCTGCTGCCGTCAACCATCGCCGAGCTCAATCTCAACCACGTCAAGGCAATCGCCACTGACGCTGGTGGTTGGACTTCACATATGGCGATCATCGCCCGCGGGTTGGGACTTACCACTGTTGTCGGACTTCGTGACTTCTACCAGCGTACGCGTACTGGCGATCGGATCATCGTTGATGCGCGGCGTGGTGAAGTCGTCCTGCATCCGGCTGAAGAAACTGTCGCACAGTATCAGTTCACGAGTGCGGATCCAGCTCCGGCGCCGCCGGGCGCGGTCGAATCCGGACCGGTAAAGACACTTGACGGCGTCGAGATCTCATTGCGAGCGAATGTAGAACTGCCTACGGAGTTCCACGCGGTGAGTAATTTCGGC
>JAICQI010000189.1 GCA_025937955.1 Pyrinomonadaceae bacterium | reverse complement strand
GTAATGACGTGCCGCTGATTTTGAGCTGATACATCAGCGACGAAAAAAACAGCCGTAATTGCTATTATTAGAACTCTACGATTCACACCAGATAAACACCGGCCGCTTTTAGTTTTGTAACAGTTATTCCGCCCGGAACGTCTTTTCCCTGGAGAGTGTTCAAATGAGCCACACTAAATCCATCCTTGCCGGTTTAGCACTGCTGTTCGCAGCAACCCTGGCGCAAGCACAAGCGGATAGTGTCTTGATTGACAGCGGCAAAATTCGTTTCTACGAAACCAAACAGATCCGAGGGGAAGAAACCTATCAGATCAATCAGTCTCCCAACGGCGATCTGATCGTTCAAACCAAAACGGAATTGCCGTTCGCGCAACAGGAAAAGAAACCGCTCGTCAATGCAATCTTACGCGCTGCAAAAGATCTCACGCCGCAGAGTTTCGAGATCAAAGGCCCAACCCTGCTAGACCTGGAAGAAGCCACTTCGATCACCGTTCAAGGTAAAACGGCAACTATTCAGGACCGCGGTCAGAACAAGTCGGTCGAAGTGTCGCGCAAGTTCTTTACGATGAGTGGCTACGTGCCCGTGTCAATAGAGACGATGCTCATTCGTTACTGGCTCGTTCACGGGCGGCCGGCTTCGATTGCGCTCCTGCCTGCTGGTGAAGCTTTTGTCGAATTGCGTGGCAAAGATACTTTGACGAACTCAGGCAAACCAATCGAACTAACTCGCTATCATCTCAGCGGAAAAAATTGGCGTGGAGGATGGGGACGACAGACGCTTTGGTTAGACGCAGAAAATCGATTTGTTGCAGCAGTCAACCTCGGCAGCGACATCGAGACAAACCTATACGCTTTTCGCGACGGCTACGAGTCGTCAATTTCGTTCTTTCTAAGAAGAGCCGTCGAGGATGCGATCGAACGGCTGACACAGGTTGCGAATGAGCTGAGCCCAAAATCAACCGTTTCGCTTGCTTTGGTCGGCGGCACGTTGATCGATGTCACGGGCAAACCGACTACTCCAAATGCGGTCGTGGTGATCGACGGTGACCGCATCGTCGCCGCTGGTCCTCGTGCCACGATCAGAATTCCAGACGGCGCGAAGATCGTCGATGTCACGGGGAAATTTCTGCTGCCTGGCCTCTGGGACATGCACGCGCATCTCTACCAGACCGAGTTTGGTCCCACTTATCTCGCAGCGGGTATCACAACCGCTCTAGACGTAGGCAACGATATGGAGTTTGGAACGGCTTTGCGGGATGCAGCTAAAGAGAAACGCGGGCTGGGCCCGCGCATGCTCCTGGCCGGTTACATCGATGGAAAGAATGAGGGGCATTCGTTCGACGTTCAGGTCGAGACTGCGGAAGAAGTGCGCGCCGCCGTCCAACGCTACAAGGACGCGGGCTATGAACAACTCAAAATCAGGGACGCCGTCAAACCGGAAACGCTGAAACTAATCTGTGCGGAAGCACATCGACTCGGCATGACGGTTACGGGCCATGTGCCGGACGGGATGAATGCGCTTCAGGCCGTAGAAGCCGGCATGGATCAACTCAGTCATCTAAATTACGTCGAGAGCGGATTCTTCCCTAGGCGCAACCGCAACAATCCGCCGGTAACGATTGATCTGTTTAGTCGCAACGTCACTTATGCCGTGAAATTTTTCAAGGAACACGGCACCGTTATCGATCCAACTGATGCAGTGCTGGAGCTAATGCTGCGGCCGCTGAATGTTCCTATTGAAAGTTTCGAGCCTGGAGTTACGAAGGTACCGGCGGAATTGAAGGTGCAGATAAACAAGAAAGGCGAATCGGCTGATCTGGCTGAAGGACTGGCTATGGTTGTAGACGTTTTACTGAAGATCACCGGCGCGTTACATAAAGCCGGAGTGCCGATCGTTGCCGGAACCGATGTCGGCGTTCCGGGTCACACGCTGCATCGAGAACTCGAGTTGTACGTCAAAGCAGGATTGACGCCGCTCGAAGCAATACAAGCGGCGACCATAGTGCCTGCTCGCGTGATGAAGCTTGACGGTGAAGTCGGCGCAATCGAAGTTGGCAAGCGTGCGGACCTCATCGTCCTCGATGCGAATCCGCTCGAAAACATTAGCAACATTCGAAAGATCAGGTCTGTTGTGACACAGGGACGACTCTTTGATTGTGCAAGACTCTGGCAGAGTGTAGATTTTAAGAACTGATGCCAGCCGAAGAACCAACTGACATGATACGTGCGGCGGGCGCCTTGCTCTGGCAAGGCCCTCCCGAGCGACGGCTCATCGCAGTGGTCCACCGTAACCGGTACGACGATTGGACCTTGCCCAAAGGAAAACTGAAGAAAGGTGAATCATGGCACGAAGCGGCGCTTCGGGAAATAAAAGAGGAAACCGGATACGACGCACGAATCCTGGGTTTCGCCGGCGCAGTTGCTTATGAAGTTAAGGGCCGCCCCAAGATCGTTCGCTACTGGCACATGGTCGCTCAAGGTGAACCATCAACGCTTGAGAACGAAGTTGACGAACTCGTTTGGCTGCCAGTCGAACAAGCGATCGCACGAGTGCAATACCCGCTGGAGAAAGCTTTGTTAGAGGAAATGACTCCGCCAGATTAAGCGTAAAAGGCTAATTCTCGGGCAAGTCAAAACGGCGGATCATGATTTCTTTGACGCGCTCGGGCTCGCACCACGCATTGGGGAGAGGATCATCGTCAGAAGGCTCGCCACGGTTGAAACCCAAACCGGCCGTACCCTCCGTCAGATGACTACAGACAAATGTTTGCTCGCAATCGCCGTGAGTGTGGCAGTGAGTGGTTTCGGCCATGTGGAAGTATCTTCCCGCTGAAATTGTATTTGTCAACATTCTCGAACTTCCTTAACGTGACCGGTTGAAACTTACGGCGAGGCAGAGCCTCGCCTCACATCCGGCGGCGAAGCCGGAGTGGATGGAGTCAAGTCTCAGGGTAGGCTCTTGATCTCAAGACAGTGTCTCACATCCAGCGAAGCCAACAGATCTCTTATTGACATTCAGCCAATAATGAAGACACTTGCGCGGGCGGTGATACCGCAAATATGAATGAAGAGTATCGAGATGTTGAGAGGTTTCGACCACTGGCTGATACCTGGCAGGATCTTCGGTATGCCTGTCGGACACTCTCGAGGAGTCGGAGTTTTGTCTTTATCGCAACTCTTATGCTGGCGCTCGGTATCGGCGCGAATACAGCGATCTTCAGCGTGGTGCTTACGGTGCTGATTCGGCCGCTGCCCTACGCTGGCGCGGAGCGAGTTGTCTGGCTGACTAATCGAAATACGCAACTGGGCGTCACCGGGGCCTTTCTCAACCCTGCCGATATCCTCGATTTTCGCGAGCAAAGTCAAAGCTTCGAACGCATTGCCGCGTGGGGAACGCTTCCCGTCAATCTTTATGGAGCCAAATCTCCGGAACGCGTGGAAAGCGTTTATGTCACGCCCAACTTCTTTCGCACGCTCGGAGTGCAACCGCAACTGGGAAGAGACTTCGCAGAAGTTGATGAACCTGAAGATAGCGTGATCATTAGTCACGCCTTATGGCTCCGGCAATTCGGCGGCGATCAGACTGTTATCGGAAAGAAGATTACGTTCGGGTTAAGCACTGGCGACACGGGTGTCATAGTTGGTGTTCTTCCCGCCGAAACCAATTTCCCGGCGCGCGTCGATGTCTTCACGATGACTGAGATCACACACGAAGATCTCGAGCGCGGCGGTTCACATAACTGGCGCACGATTGGACGACTCAAGCCCGGCGTCAGTATCGAACAAGCGCAAGCCGACATAAACACCTTGGCCCAACGACAGGCGGAACTTTATCCCGACACGAACAAAGGTTGGGGTGTTCAGCTTCAGCCACTGCGCGCGCATCTATTCGGCAACTCGAGCGCGGCATTGCTGCTGTTGTTCGGTGCGGTTGCGATCGTGTTAGTCATCGCGTGTGCGAATGTCGCCAACCTGCAGCTCGGACGCATTCACATCAGACGTCGCGAGTTGGCGTTACGGCTCGCACTTGGCGCCGGCAGGTTCCGAATAGTGCGGCAATTCCTGATCGAGAATTTGCTGCTCTCCGCTTTGGGCGGCGTTCTCGGCGTGTTTGTCGCCGCAGCGTGTCTTACCGTGGTGCGCACCCTCGGTCCCGATTCAATACCTCGTCTGACAGAATCAGCTCTGAGCGTACCCGCTTTCTGTTTCGCCTTGGCCATATCGTTTCTCAGCACGATCATGTTTGGCTTATTGCCCGCATTTCAAGCATCGCAGTTGCAACTCAACGATGCACTTAAAAACTCTAACAGTCTTGGAACAACTCCTCATCGAGCAAATCGAGTTCGTCGAGCTCTGGTAGTCGGGCAGATTGCATTGGCGATGATCCTGTTAACTGGCGCGGGTCTGGTCGTAAAGAGCTTCTGGCGATTGCAGGCTATAAATCCCGGAGTTAAAAGTGACCGCCTTGTAACGGCTGGACTGTCGTTGAGTTTTGCTGATTATCCGAATGGCAGCCCGCAACGCACGCAACTCTTCACTCAGGCACTCGAGACGCTGAGTACATTACCCGGTGTGACTTCAGTTGGCGCGATATCACACCTGCCACTCGGCGGCCGCACAATGAAGCTGCCCTTTCGGATCGCAGGCGAGACGAACGCTACCGAGGCTGATGAAAGAGTTACTGATTACCGTGTAGTGTCACCGTCTTTCTTCGAGACGGCCGGAGTGGAATTGAAGAAGGGACGTTTGTTCGATGAACGTGAACGCGAGGGTGCGCCAAAGGCGTTCGTAATCAACGAGGCGTTCGCTCGAACATATCTTGCAGGAAAAGAACCCGTTGGTGTTCGACTCGCCGGGGAATCGCAGTTTGTTAAAGGGGAGATTGTAGGAGTAGTCGCGAGTATCAAACATAGAAGCCTGGAGCTTGATGCGGAACCTGCACTCTACGTCTCGTATCAGCAGTCTGCCACGTTCCCTATCATGAATTTCGTAGTGAAAACGACAGCGAATCCTTCCTCATTGATCGTTCCCGTCCAACAGAAGTTACAGGCACTTGACTCGCGCGCGGTGGTGTTCAATGTTCGACCATTCGATCAGTTCGTCGCTGATGCCGTCGCGCCGCGACGCTTTAACTTGTGGCTATTTACAGCGTTTGGATTCCTGGCTGCCTTGTTAGCTGCGGGGGGAATCTATGCGACTATGAACTTCGCAGTCGTGCAGCGAAACAGAGAGATAGGTATCAGAGTCGCGTTGGGTGCACAGAAGAGCGCAGTGATGAAGCTGATGCTCGGAGAAGGCGCCATCTTAGCCGGTGCCGGACTCCTGATCGGCTTTACCGCATCCCTCGCCCTGAACCAGTTTATGAAGTCCCTTCTTTTCGGAGTAAGCGCGACTGATCCGTTGATCTACATTTCGATGGCGACCTTAGTCATCTGTATCGCGCTCCTCGCTTCCTTCATTCCCGCACGACGAGCAACAAAGATCGATCCGATTCGAACGTTGCGCAGTGATTGATGCAGGCCCCGCGAAAGGCTGTGATGATACACATGCTCTGTGCTATATCAGAGTGTTTAAAAATGCTTTAGGAGGGGAAAAATGAACAACGCAGAGTCGACCGAAAAATGCGCTCACACACCGTGCAAATGTCCGGCACCCTCCGGTGATGAGTATTGCAGCACACATTGTAGGAACGCGGCTGGTGGCACTGAGACAAACTGTAGTTGCGGTCATTCCGAGTGCCTTTGATACAGCTGTGCAGGTCGGGGGAATTTCTGATTCCTCATAGCATTAGCTTAAGAACTCGACTATCATTTCCGAGATCTCCCCGATCAGCTTTAAATCGACCCTAAAATTCACGAATGCCGAACGCGGCCCTACAGGTGTCGTCCATGAAAGTATTGTCTTTGTACGCGGCTACGTTTGTAATCGCAGCATTCACATCAGTAACGGCACAAAAGCCGGCTCCTTCTCCCGCTGCGCCGGCACACGATGACGTTGTTCGCGTAACTACAAACCTCGTACAAGCAGACGTGATTGTCACCGATAAATCGGGACGGCAGGTTACCGATCTCCGGCCTGAGGATTTTGAAATCCTGGAAGATGGTAAGCGGCAAACACTCAGTCACTTTTCTTATATTTCAACTGCCAACCAGCCGGCGACAAAGCCGGCCGATAAAAACAGTTCTCCGGAATTGCCCTCCCTGCCGGTAAACGAAGCGCAGACAAGGCGAACTCTTGCCATCGTTGTGGATGATTTAGGTCTTTCCGCTGAAAGCATAGTTTCCGTTCGAAAGGCCTTGAAAGAGTTTGTCCAAAATCAAATGCAACCTAACGACCTGGTTGCGATCGTGCAGACCACCAAGGCCAGCGGAGCCCTACAACAATTCACGTCAGACAAAAGCAGACTGCTGGCCATGATTGCGCGAATTTCGTGGTTTGGCGCCGGTCGTGGAGCGTTAGGTCCTTTTGCTCCGGTGAATACCCAGCAGGAAGTTACCTCTGTTCAGGGAGCACAGATCCTGAATGAGGTCGAAGAGGAACGCGCATCGATATACGCGGTTGGAACGATCGGCACGCTGAATCTGGTGGTGCGGGGACTTCGAGATGTGACCGGCCGTAAAGCAGTTTTGCTGATAGCAGAATCATTTCGCCTTTTTACTACGCAAGGTCGCAACGTTCGATTGATAGAGAGCCTGAGACAGGTCGCTGATCAGGCTAACCGATCATCGACTGTCCTATATACAGTGGACGCCAGCGGTTTGAATCCGCTTAATCTAACGGCGGAAGACAAGGTTTCGGGGCCAGGTTACACGTTCGATCCGAATTCTTTTCAGAATCCGGGAACTCCTCCTACTCCACCACTTCGAAACCGTGGCACTCCCACGAGAAATGATGTTGCACCAACAGCGGCATCCATCGCTCTCCAGGAGGGCGGCTCGAGTGCGGCCTTTAAACGCCTCGACGCGCTGGTTGCGCAGCGGGATAATCAAAATATTCAAAACCACACTGTGTTGTCGTTTTTGGCGGATCGGACGGGGGGACTGTTCACCGTCAATACAAACAATCTCAGTCTGGCTACCGAGCGCATGCTTCAGGACCAAAGTGGTTACTACCTACTTGCCTACCGTCCCAGCGAATCTGATGGGCGCGCACGCTTCCACAAATTGTCTATCAAAGTGAAACGCTCGGGCGTGAATGTTCGATCACGCGAGGGTTACTACACCGGCGCGAACGAAATCGCGAGCGCCAAGACACGAGAGCAGCGACTCAGCCAGGCGCTGATATCACCATTCGCGGCGGGAGCTGTCGCCGTGCGTATCACTCCGCTGTTTTTTAACGATCGCGCCGAAGGTTCTTATCTGAGAGTCCTCCTGCATTTGGAAGCAGAAGACTTAACGTTCAATGAACAGCCTAACAAGTCACAACAGACAGTACTGGATATCGTGGCGGTTAATTTAGGTGAGGATGGAAAGGTTGTCGATCAATTCAGCGACACGCAAACTTTAGACGTCAAAGACGAAGCGTTTGCAGGCGTGCAAAAAAACGGCTTGAGTTTTGTCCTGAATGTGCCGGTGAAAAAGAGTGGCGCTTATCAGTTGCGCGTTGCCGTACGCGACGTTGCCACGGATCGTATCGGTTCTGCTGGTCAGTTCGTTCAGGTTCCCGATGTCGCGAAAAACCATCTCACCTTGTCAGGGGTGGTGATTAACGGTATCAACCAGGCTGCAACTCAGGGTGGAGATGCTTTGTTGCAGGCGGTGCCATCTCTGCGCCGGCTGACGCACGGAATGGTTCTCAGTTATAGCTACACAATTTATAACGCTGGAGTGAACGACGGCCGCCCGCAACTCGAGACGCAGATGTTCCTGTTTCGTGAAGGCAAACAGGTATTTGCCGGGAAACTCTCTCCCTTTGATCCCGGCACGCAAACGGATATGAAACGCTTGCGCGTGACTGGTGGGTTACGACTTGGTCCCGAACTGCCTGCCGGTGGGTACGTTCTGCAAGTTATGGTGACTGACAAACTAAGGAACAAGCCCAACACAGCAGTGCAAACGTTAGACTTCGCGATCGTCGAGTAGGTGCAGATATGCGTCGAATGTTCCTCGTCCTTGCGCTGATTTCGCTATTCGGTTCGAGCGGGATTTATGCGCAGAATGCTCTTCACCAGATTGAAGGACGAGTGCGCTCTCAGGCAGCAGAGTTGAGAGGAATACACGTCAAGCTGGTGTTGGCGTCAGACATGCGAACGATTACGGAAACCTTCACGACCGCAGAAGGCCGGTTCATCTTCAAATCGCTGCGAGAGGGAGATTATCTGGTCGAGACGATGGAAACGGATTTATTTGAGGCAACGAGCACGAAAGTTAGCCTGTATCCTCCTATCAGGACCGCGCCAACACCAAACCTGGTCATGCTGTTGGTTGATGTACCTCTAAAATCGGCGAAGAAACAGACCCTTGGCGTGATCACTGCTGACGTCGATCTCAATGTTCCAAAGGACGCTCAGAAACACTATCGCGCAGGCATGAAAGCACTGGAGTCGGCAGACTCACAGCGTGCGGTAGAGGAGTTGCAGAAGGCCATAGCAGTTTATCCCAAGTATTACGCCGCGCGGCTGGCACTGGGACGAGAATTGCGACTGCAGAGGAAGTTCGACGAGGCGGCAAACGTGCTCGAATCGTTGCCACAGATTGCGCCGGGGCGAGCAGAGCCGAGAATCGAGTATGGCATCGTTTTGCTCAACCTGAAGCGACGACCAGAAGCGGCGCGCGAGTTAAACGAAGCTATACGACTCGAGGAAGCGAGTTGGGCCGCGCATCTATACCTCGGTTGGGCCGTTCTCGAAAACGACGAAAAGACCGCAAGCAAACATTTCAAACGCGCGCTCGAGCTCGATGAGCAAAAAGCCGCGCGCGCCCACATCGCGCTCGGACAAATCGCCAACAACGAAGGCCGGCGAGAAGAAGCTCTCAAACATCTCGTCGCCTACCTTACTCTCGTCCCCAACGCATCAGATGCCGAAGCCGTTCGCAAACTCGCCGAGACCTTGCGGAAGTGAATTGCTTTGCAGATGCCACGGGCTTGTCCCGTGGAGGTTCACGATCGCTGCTACCCAAACCTACCAATTTGGCGCCTGGATGCCACGGGCTTGTCCCGTGGAGGTTCACGATCGCTGCTACCCAAACCTACCAATTTGACGCCTGGATGCCACGGGCTTGTCCCGTGGAGCTTCACGATCGCTGCTACCCAAACCTACCAATTTGACGCCTGGATGCCACGGGC
>JAICQI010000802.1 GCA_025937955.1 Pyrinomonadaceae bacterium | reverse complement strand
GGCTTTGCACACAAAGTCACAGCCTGGGATGGCCACGGAGGGCCACCCCTACAAAAACTCCCGCATTACTCGAGTGTCCGTCGCGTTTTGTAGGGGTGGCCCTCCGTGGCCACCCCATAATTCCAGTTTTTGTGCAAAGCCCCTGTTTGCAGATTTGATCCGAGTGCACACTGAGCTTCGCAAATCAGGTTTGGCTCACCCCGTCAAAGACTGGCGTCCACCTGTGCGATAACGGTTTCGCAAGACCTATCCAGCCATTGCCGATTTTTGAACTTGCTTAGCCTGCTGTAAGCGCTCTCCCAGCTCTTCGATTTCGTCTTCACTGAGAACCTTGCGAGCCTTTTGAAACATTTCCCCTTCTTCTTCTTCGACATGGTGCTCAACGTTTTCCTTAAGCACCGTAAACTTAGCCGTCCACTGTTCATCATCCTTGGGTGCGGATGCCAGCTCTTCTAATAATTGCTTAACGAGTGCGTGTTCCTCATAGGCTTCGAGTGATATGGCACGCGTCTCCTCGTATTCTTCGAGAACTGGATAAAGGATCTCTTCTTCAATTCGAGCGTGAACGTCCAGTTCATTTTTGAGCTGTGCGAAGAGTTCTTCCCTGCCTTTTGTTGCACGTTCGGTCGTTCCATCGATCTTCTCTAAAATTCCGGCCACCTTTTCATGGTCGTCTTTAAGTAAAGTAAAAGCGTTCATGTATTGCTCCTTTCAGACTTCGAGCTTAGAAGCATGGCAAGTTTGGTTCCACGTAACTCGGCTTAGTTCTATTGTTGTCAACAACATCACAACGAGGAGGGACATTGACGGAATTGTTCGCTGGCGCGGTGAAGGTGACGTGTTCTTTACTAATGTATGTCAGTTACCCGAGGGTGAAGTTCGGAATCTGAGTCAGAAAAGGGCAAAGGTGTAAAGAAAAAGGCCAGCCGTAGCTAGCCTCTCAGAATACAAAGTTAACTTCACCTCCCGATTATTCAGGTAAACTCAGCTTGACGGTCAAGTGCGCTAACGCACATACACGCGTGATATAAACCACACCATCCTCATTGCAAAACGGAATGGCCGATTGACGACAGCGCCGCCCGGATTCGGAGCGAACAAGGTGAGATGGGATCTGCCGGCAACACGCCAAGGATTCCCGCCGTCGCGCTAACGGCGTATGCTACAGCAGAAAGATCGAGTGCGTGTCTTAGCAGGCGGCTATCAAATACATCTCTCGAAGCCGGCGAGGTCAGTACAGGGAGCGGTAGCGACCTGGTCAACCATGGAATCAAGAATCGTTAGGAAATTGCGCATGTTGATCACTGACCAGGTCGCTTCCAAGTGCGCGTCGTGACTTTTGAAGCAAGGCCTACTTCTAGTCGCAAACCTTGTGGGCCGAGGACAGAGTAGCTAACCGCGTCACCGGACCCCCATCACAACAAACTGCTGCGGGCCTGGACCCTATCGGAGATGTATGGCTGAGAGCGTAAATCACAACTCAGACATGAAGGTTGGGCCAATCTCCCAAACGACTACGCCTTTTCCCGTGATCGGCCTGGGCGCGTCGGCGGGCGGATTGCAGCCATTGAAAGATTTTTTTACTCACATGCCGGCCAATAGCGGGATGGCGTTCGTCGTCATCATGCACTTATCCCCTAAGCACGAAAGTCACGCCGCTACGCTCTTGCAAGCCACTACCTCGATGCCGGTGACGCAAGTCACGCAAGCCATTAAGGTCGAACCAAATCATGTATATGTCATCCCACCGACAAAGAACCTCGAGATGAGCGACGGGCAAATCATTGTTACAGACCCGGGACATCTGAGGGGAGGAAAGCAGGTCGCTATTGATCGCTTCTTTCGGACGCTCGGCGAAACTCATAAGGAGAATGCGGTCGGCATTGTGCTCTCGGGGATGGGTTCGGATGGCACTAACGGATTGAAGCGCATCAAGGAGCATAACGGACTGGCGTTCGCACAAGATCCGAAAGAAGCTGAACACGATTCGATGCCGCGCCATGCGATTGACAGCAGTCTCGTCGACTTCGTGCTCCCCGTCGCGGAGATACCAGGCAAGCTGATTGAAATCCGGCGCAACGCGAGCCGCATCATGTTGCCGCCTGAAACGGAACCGCCGTCTGTTGTCAGCCAGAAAGACGAGGACGAAGCAGCGTTGCGAGATATTCTGAAGTTGCTGGAATCCCACACAGGACACGACTTCTCGCACTACAAGCGCGTAACAGTACTGCGGCGCATCGCGCGACGTTTGCAGGTCAACCAGTTGCACCAGCTCACGGCTTACCGAGACTTTATGCACGCCCATCCGCGCGAAGCTCAGGAGTTATTGAAAGACTTGCTTATCAGCGTGACAAACTTCTTTCGCGATCGAGACGCATTCGATGCGTTGGAGCGCGAGGTGATGGGCGAAATCTTTCACGCGAAGACGACCGGTGACCAGGTGCGCGTGTGGGTGGCGGGTTGCGCAACTGGCGAGGAGGCATATTCGGTCGCGATCATGCTGTTGGAATATGCCGAGCGACTTCCGTCTCCGCCCTCGATTCAAATCTTTGCCACTGACATAGACGAAGCGGCAATACGAACGGCGCGTGAGGGCTGTTATACGGAAACCATTGAGGCAGACGTGTCGCAGACACGCTTGCGTCGCTTCTTTACCAAAGAGAATGGCGGCTATCGGATTAAGAAGGAGGTGCGCGAGCGCGTACTCTTCGCCGTCCACAATCTAATTAAAGACCCGCCATTCTCACGACTCGACGCTGTCACCTGTAGAAACCTGCTGATTTATCTCAACCGAGAAGCCCAGCAACATATCTTTGAGTTATTTCACTTCGTGCTGCTTACTAATGGGTTTCTGTTCCTGGGCAATTCTGAATCGATAGGCAACGAGATAAACCTATTTTCGGCCATAGATAAGAAGCAACGTATTTACCGCGCCGAAGACGTTCCACGCAGAGCAGCGCCTGTACCGATGCTGCCACTCGACCTACCGGTGCACCACGCT
>JAICQI010000761.1 GCA_025937955.1 Pyrinomonadaceae bacterium | reverse complement strand
TGATCCCCAGACCTCGCTTGGCGCTGATGTAGATCGCGCCTTTGTTCTCAGTATCGAACGGGTCGGTGCTGATCATCACACCCGAACTTTCCGAGTTGATTCCCTCCTGGAGCAGCACCGCCATGAAGATCTTCGAGTGGTCCACATTCGCGCGCTCGCGTGCTTCGTAAGCTTCGAAGTTCCAAAGCGACGCCCAAACCTTTTTGATAGCGTCGATCAACGGCTGCTCGCCGCGCACGTTGGGCACAGTCGTGTAGAGACCGGCGCCACTAAAGTTTGGCAAGTCTTCTGAATTCGAAGAGCTCCGCACGAACAGTCCCTTGCCCGGATAATCACGCGCCACTTTCTGCAGCACTGTCTTTCGCAACTCCGGATCGAACTCAGCACTTTCGATCTTTTGTCGCAACAACACAAGTTGCTCGCGACGGTAAGCCGGATCGTGAACGAACTTCTGATCGTTAAGCAGCCCAAAGATAACGTCGTCGAGTTTGTTTCGTTTGACGAACTCGTCGTAGTAATAAAAAGGAACCGTGAACCCGTCGGGCACGACGATGCCCGGCAGCCGTGCATTCATCACCTCACCGAGATTCGCCGACTTCCCACCAAACGCCAGACTCGCTTGCGCGCGCTGTTGGGCCAGGCTCAGCAGCCGCTTTTCAGACAAGTTGTAGCGCGGCTTCATCACGTCAAGGCGTTCGGCCTGGCGTCGCTGGTACTCACGCAACTGATTTATGTCCGCGCGTTTGATCGTGTAGTTCTCACGCAGCGTTTCGAACGACACCCACCAGCCGTCATATTGCTTCAGCAATTCCTGCGCGTTTTTGATGTATGCGTTTGGAATTCCCCAACCCTTTGCCAGCAGGTTGATGTGCGAGAGGGGCGTCGAAGGTTGCGATGTGATGATGCCGGCAACGGGTGGAAGCTGGACCGGCACTTCGTCAAGCACGAGAATCTCGTTGAAACCGATTTCGACGTGATCGTCGAGCCTGGGAATGATGTGAATGCGCCCAAGCCCCTTCGCGACGTTGAGCGCCTGATACGACTGCTCTTTGGCGATGTCGCTATGCAGAACACGCTGCATGCCTGCGAGCGATCGAGTCGCTTCCTCTTGTCGCAGTGAATTCGGCTTAAACGCGACCGGCGCGAAAAACGATTTGTTGATAACATCGTAAGCGAGCTGGATCTGATCCGCCGGTATCAGATCGCCTTCCCAAAACTCGAACGTCCAGCGTTTGATTGGAATCTGGTAAGCGAGCGTGCCGAGAATGAAGCGCCGGTTGGGTTTGATGTAGTTGTTTACAAAAAATTCTTTGCCGCGTTCGAGGGAGAGATAGGTGCCGTTGACGAAGTCTTTGTGAAAGCTGTAGCGCTTCTTGTTGACGTAGTAGATCTTGTTACCGTCTTTACGATCGATCACGATCATCACGTGCGGCAAGGCGTAAGGAGTGTTTGCGTCGTAGGTGACTGAGATTTTGTCAAAGTCCGCCTGCGAAGTAACGGCCGGCAGCGACTTCGGTCCCGTCTGCGCCACAACAAAAGCATTCGCCACAAAAAGGCACAAAAGGCACAAAAATGAATGAATAAACTTCATTTGATGTCGTTGGCGAAGCGCGCGAGCAATTTTACCAGATCGTCTATGTGATGTTGCTCGGTGAGAAAGCTGTTAATGTTCACACGCAGGGCTCGTCGTCCCTTTAGCACGGTCGTGGTTAGCCAGGCTTCGCCGCTGCGTTCGATTGTCTGCTGCAAACGTTGCTGTAGTAGATCGAGATTTGGTCCATCTAAATCCGGCGTAGGTAGAAACTGAAAACAACACACAGCCGTTTCGACTTCACCCAAACGTTTGAAATTTCCAAGCGCATCGAGCTGTTTGGCGAGGTATTTTGTCAGCTCGATCTGGCGTTCTACTGTCCGGGCATAACCCTCACGGCCCATGAACTTCACCGCCATCCAGAGTTTCAACGAATTGAACCGTCGCGTTCCCATCTGCCCGTAGCGGAAAAAGTCAAACTCAACGTCAGCACCACCGCGATCGTCATTAAGATACTCCGGCGTCATGTCGAACGACTTGCGCAACACCTGACCGCCATCGCGCACCAGCGTCGCGCCGCAAGAGAAAGGAACAAACATCCACTTGTGCGGATCGAACGTGATCGAATCCGCGCGCTCGATGCCGCGCAGCTTATCTCTGTGTTGCGGCGAAAACGCGAGTGGTCCACCATAAGCCGCGTCAACGTGATACCAGCAACCGTTTTCACGGGCAATATCCGCGAGTTCCTCGAGTGGATCGATCGCGCCGCTTGAAGTCGTGCCCGCCACGCCCACTACACAGCAGGGAACACGATGAGCATCGCGATCACGAGCAATCGCCTCGCGCAACATCTCGAGCGAAATGTGAAACCGATCGTCAGTCGGAATCTTTCGCACGCCTTCACGGCCGAGACCGAGAAGATCCGCACTCTTGTCGATCGAATAGTGACACTGATCGGAAGCGTAAATCACCAGGTCGCCCGGCGCCTTGCGCACGCCCCGATTTATGATGTCAGCAGTCACACTATCTCGAGCACACTTCAAGGCAAGCAAATTCGCTTCCGATCCGCCACTCGCCAACGTCCCAAAACTCTTTCGACCATAGTTCAGCAGATCACAGAGCCAGCGGATCACTCGCGCTTCAATCATCGCGGAGCTTGGACCATTGCGCCAGGCCCCGGCATTCTGATTAAGCAGCGATGACAACGCATCAGCCCAAACGCCGATCGGCAACGGCGTGGGATTAAACTGACCAAAGTACCGCGGATTCGGAACTCCCATCGCGTTTGGCGCAACGTCATCACGAAAACGCGCCAAAATCTCTTCGAGCGGGATTCCCTTCTCGGGCAGCGGCTCGTCGAAGAGTTTTTCCAACTCCGCCGGCGTCGCTTCAGGCGTCACGCGCCGGGAAGCAAGCCCGGCCACGTGCTCAACGATGATCCGTGGCACCGCATTTCCCAGGAAACGATGCTGCTCAACAAAATCGTCAATCATGATCTATTCTTCTGTTCCAGTGGATACACTCAGATTCGAGCAAAGTTTAAGAGCTAACATGGGGAGCTACGACCTCGATCTGTCTCAGGAAACCTTAACACAGCTTGGCGAGTACTACAGTTTACTAACACGCTGGAACGACCGCCTGCATCTCGTGGCGCCGTGTACGCCGGAGGAGTTTGC
>JAICQI010000500.1 GCA_025937955.1 Pyrinomonadaceae bacterium | reverse complement strand
TGCGCTATCACCTTTGATCCATAGATCGCCTTCGACACCCTCAGGTGTAGGCTCACCGTGTTCGTCCAGCAGTCGTGCCTCGTAACCCTTGAGCAACCGGCCACTGCTGCCATAACGAACATCGTTTTCATGGTTCGACATGAACATGTGCAGCATCTCAGTCGAACCGATTCCATCGATCAACTGCACGCCGAATTCTCTTTGCCATTCCTCACCCAGATACGCCGGCAACGCCTCGCCAGCCGACACGCAAAAACGCAGACTCGAGCAATCGAGCTTACTGCCGCGACGGTGATATTCGAGCAGGAGGTTGTATATGACCGGCACGCCAAAAAAGATCGTCGGACGTTGCTCGCGGAAGATCCTGGCGATCAGATCCGGTGAAGGCTTCTCACGACAGAGAATCGTTGTTGCTCCGTTCAGGAGTGGAAACGAGAAACTGTTTCCCAGACCATAAGCGAACGGCAATCGCGACGATGAGAAGAGACGATCATCGGGCGTGAGCTGCAAAACTTCGTGACAGAAAGTTTCGTTTGTGTAGAAGATGTCTGACTGGCAGTGGACCGCGCCTTTGGGTTCACCGGTGCTGCCCGATGTGTAGAGTATGAAAGCAGGTTCGTCTCGTTGCGGCTGCAGAAACTCTGGTTGCTGGTCCGCGTAAGGTTGATCCAACAAATCGATCAGGTCATAGATCATGAGTGGCGGATTTCGCAGTTGCCTCTCGCTGATAGAAAAACGGTCTTCGACTTCGTCTGACCTTTCCGGCTCGTCGTTTGGCTTAACGGAAACAATATTCTTCAGAGATCGCAGCTTTTCCGGCGCATGTGTCAGCAATGCATTGCAGGTGTCAGATTCCATAAACGCCAGGCTGGCCCCGGAATTGTGAAGGATCGAACACTGTTCGTCGGCACGCAGGGCCATGTTGATAGGGACCGAGATCGCACCTAGCGAACACGTGGCGATAAACGCCTCAATAAATTTCGGTGAGTCGTGGAGGAGCAGCGCGACACGGTCCCCGGAGCCGGCGCCAAGATGTTGAATAATCCCGGCTATCCTCATCGTCTCGGCACGCAACTCACTATAGGTGATGACGCGCCGGCCAAAACAGATCGCGGGCGATGACGGGTTTTGTGCGAAGATAGCGTCGAAGAGGTTCATAGTCCTGGCCGGGGAGAAAAATCTTATAGCACAGCCTAACTAGGGTCCACCGCGAACGGAGCAAAGAATCATGGAATTCCTGTTCCTGTTAATGGTCGTCTTATTTGTCCTCCTGGTTCTCCTGGCGATCATGACCGTTGCCGGCCACGCCATGTGGCTGATGGTCGCTGCGGTCCTGCGGTTCTTATTTTCAGATGGCACCAGCCCAAACTACCGCCGCCAGTCAACTCGAATATTCGAGCCGAGCCTTAAACCAGTCGACGATCTCGATATCACCGAACGCCAGATCGTCACTTTCTACGTCGACGGCAAAATAGATGAGCGGACATATAACCAGTTGATCAGGCGCATACGCGCTGAGCGAGCCAGCCACACCCCTGCGGTGAAGGTGCCGGCAAGTACGCCAGTCCCACCGCCCAAACCTGTAGAGGTTCCACGACCTGCAGAAGTGCACTCAGTCGTAACTGCTGCGCTTGTCGCAAGTGACGACACGATCGTAATCAAACCGGTTCCAACGTTCATCATTGATGATGAACCGCCATCGTCGTCGCCGCGGCCGCCGAGATACCAACGACCCACCCCACCACCTCGCCCGCCACGACGTCCCTTTTCAGAAGTGCTCAACTCCTTCATGGAAGAGAGCAACATTCGTTGGGGCGAGATTATCGGCGGTCTGCTGATCATCGGCTGTTCGACTGCGCTCGTAGTCAGCTTGTGGGCACAGATCTCTCAGATTCCGGTTCTGAAGTTTCTCATCTTCACGACTGTTACCGCGATCCTCTTCGGGATTGGTCTGTACACCGAGCATCGTTGGAAACTGCCGACGACGAGCCGCGGCATTCTAACGATCGCCACGCTGCTCGTGCCGCTGAACTTTCTCGCGATCGCGGCAGTGTCGGCCAGCAACACGTCAGGCGCGCTGGTGATAGGCAGCGAATTGCTGGCGCCGGCGATCTTTCTCTGCCTGGTTTATTTTGCGGGCCGCGTTATCACGCCTGGTTGCGCGCATATCCTGTCAGCGGGTGTGCTCGGATCTTCTGTCGGTCAACTGCTCGTGCGTCACTTCGCGGGGATCGATACTTCTCCCGCGTTACTGGTCCTGCTCGGCGCGTTTCCCGTTGCGTGTTACGTCGCTACGGTTGGGCTCGCTCTGCGCATAGTGCTCCACGATCGCGAGATTGACGCAAGCGAGACCACCACGGTCTTCACCATTCTCGGAACGATGAGCTTCGCGGCACTGCTGCCGTTCGCCCTGCTGCTTTACAAGTCGGGGCCGCTGGGCATGTCGATGATGTACCTCGCGCCGCTGGTAACACTGTGGGGCCTGCCCATGCTTGCTACGGGAACAATCCTGTGGCGCAGAATTAACAACAAAGAACTCGTTGCTTCGAGGACCACCGGCACCGCGCTCGGAATCCTCGGCGTGATGATTGTGCTGGCAGGAATGATGCTGGCTTGGCCCAATCCTGCCAGCCTCGTTCCGGCGGCACTGCTTAACTTTGCGATCTTCACGGCGCTCGCCGTTGCGCTCGAGTTACCTGTCGCTCATCTCATCGCAGCGATCTGCTTTGCTCTCGCTTACCTCGTGACGTGTCATGTCGTCGTAGGCAACATCACGTGGCAAAACCTGCGTGTGATGTCGTTGCTAGACGTCAGTCTTTCAGTCGCCAGTGGCCAGGTGCTCGTCGGAGCTTTTGCGCTTTTCATGGTTGCGTCTGAGTGGTTATCACAACGCAGGCGAGGGCGTGACAGTCACTACTACGTGGTATCTGCGTGTTTGATCGGTGTGGTGAGTCTCGCCCTCGCAACGTTGTTTGGAATTCGGGGAAGCGAATATCACGCTCTTTGGATCGTCTACGGGCTCTACTCGCTCGGGGCGTTCTGGATCGCATGGCGTCATAAGCTGTTGCCGTTTACGTGGATCGGATCGGCACTGCTGCTCTTTTCGCTGGCGCATGGCTTTACTTTTGCGCTGTCGTTCTCGTTCCCATGGCAAACCGCGCTGTTCGCACATGCAACGATTTGCGCCATTGCTGCGATCGTTAGCTCACGATACGAGCGCGGCGAGGTTCTCGCGCAGCCACTGAACTACAGCGCGCTAATCTCGATAGTGCTCGGCGTGGTCAGTCTCTTTCAGGCGAATACGTGGGAAGTTACGTGGATGCAGGCGCAGCGGGTCTTCTGGATCGCCGGCATTCTTCTGCTTCTGCTTTGGCTCAATCGCCGGCGGCTTATTCTCAATGCATTTCAGATAGCGCTGATTTGTGCGCTTGTGTTGACTGTAAAAGCAGCGCTACAGCAATACGAATGGTATTCCTACTTGCCGCACGCCTTCCTGCACCCGGCTGCGTTGCAAATTCAGGGAACGGTGCTGGCGCTGCTTTGTCTGGCCTGGCTTGGCTTGCGATTCCTTGCCAAACGCGCTCAAGACGGTTGGTTGGCAGACACATCGCGACTGCTCGACAGCGACTACTCCATCGATCGCTTTGTCGTCTGGTTTTTATTGGGCGGATTGATGTTGCTAGCGGTTTATGGAGCGTTCTCCGGAGTCACGCAGGAGTTCGCCGCTGCCGGGAGTGGCTATGCCGGTTTCAACATCGCGGGCTTTCCGCATCAGGAAGCCCTCGGGCTCGGCTCGTGGATCGTGCTCGGTCTCGTACTGCTTGCGATGTTGGCGAGCGCTTTTGAACGTCGGTCGAGTGTTTACCTGATGGGAGCGCTTACGACACTGACGGTGATCATTCCTTTGCTCGCAGGACAGTTTGAACATCAGAGCGCGACTGCCACCGCCTGGCGCTGGTTGGCCGCGATCTTTCTGCTCTGTGGTTCGGTGGTTATCTGGTATCGAGGATTTTTTTGTCGGGGTGGCACTCTGTGGCCACCCCAGCGTACGGAGTCTGAGACTGGGACGGACACGGAGGGCCGCCCCTACAACGACGATATTGAAGTATTCGCCGTACAAGCGCGCACGTTCCTGATTACTCTCACATTCGCGCCGCTTGCGATCTTAACTATCTATCCTGCACTGCGCGCAATTTATTACCTGCCGATCCAAAGTCCGGTTAGCGGATTCTTTTCCTGGTTTGACGATGGCGTCTCTTACGGATTTCCTCTCGTGCTCACCGGCCTCGTCATGATTGGTTATGCGCTGCGTGAGCGCATGCCGCGCTTCGCCTTCTACGCGGGCGCTCTCTTTAATGCGACTGTCACCCTTGCGTTTCTGCTCGCAGTCGTCACTTCCCGTGGCTTGATGGATCGTGTGGTTCTGGTGCGACTGGTCCAACTGAATGCGCTGACGTTCGCCGCCTATCTGTTGCCGTGGCTCAGCACACGTGGACGTTGGGAAAACGGTTTAAGTCAAAGCGATCAGCGGCTCGCTGATTACTTACTTAAGCTGCAACTGGCGCTGGCTGTTGTGTTGAATGTTGCGTTGTTTTCCCCGGTAGTTACCACTCTGGTTGTAGCGCCTGAGAAGGCTGGAGCGGCCACAATCGCCGCTGGTAGTTTTCTCGGCTGGTTGACGTTCTTCACGACGGTTATTGCAGCAGCGTGGCTGACTGCGAAGCGGGCGATACGATCTTCTGCCGACACGCTTGCCGCATTGCTGTTGGGTGTGGGTTGTCTACTCGCTGCCAGTGGCACGGAGGTCAATGGCTGGGTTGGCCTTCACACACTCGCGGTATCTATGACGTTGAGTGCGTGGCTGATGCTCCTGGCAGCCGAGCTGAGCGCCGATAGAACACTTCCTTTGTTGCGCTTCGTCTTCGATTTCTTAGACAAGTGGCAATCGAGGTGCAG
>JAICQI010000586.1 GCA_025937955.1 Pyrinomonadaceae bacterium | reverse complement strand
GCCACGCCTGTTTGTAGCGTTAAAGGAGCTAAAGCCCACTCTGTGCGTCGGCCCCCCACTGCTCTATGAAACTATTCACAACCAGTTCAAGAAGGCAGTGATGAACCTGGGCGCTCCGCGCCGGTTGGCGTTTCACATATTTCGTGGGCTGGCAGAGGCCGCCCCCAGTGCATACGTACGCGATCGGTTCTCACAAGTCTGTTACAAACGTCTGCACTCGAGCCTGGGAGGCCGAATGCGAATAATGTGGACCGGCATGGCGCCGATCAAAAGATCAACGCTGGAATTCTTTGCCAGGGCGCGGCTCCCTCTGTACGAAGTCTACGGCCTATCCGAGAGTGGTGTAATCGCCTGCAACACTCCAACACATAACAGACTTTCTTCAGTGGGACGAGTGCTTTCAGAAGGCAGTGTTTATTTGTTGGATGACGGTGAGATCGTGATCCACACAGAAAACTTGCCGACGATCGGCTACTTCAATGGAAATGGGGACCAGGCCAACTCAACGTACATAAAGCCGAATACTGTGGCAACAGGCGATATTGGCCGGTTCGACGAGGATGGGTATCTCTACCTGGTGGGCCGGAAGAAAGACCTCATCATCACTAATCAAGGCCATAAGCTTCACCCGGAGACGCTGGAGGGACAAATCAATCGCAGCCCGGACGTTGAGCATTCAGTAGTCTTTGGAAATGATCTTCCTTACGTGGTAGCGGTGGTTTCGGCCCAGGCGCCGATCACGAATGAACTTAGAGCCCGGATTGAGTCGCACATTGAGAACATTAACTCCACCCTCCCCGCAGCCGGCCGCATCATCAGATTTTTCATCACTGACGAGCAGTTCACTCTCCAGAACGGATTCATGACGCGCACGTTGAAACTCAACCGTGCCGCTCTGTTTAAGCGCTTCGCGAACGAGTTGGTTTAAGGGGCTTTGAAAGCTTGATTGAAGCATAGCTTTGCCTCAAAAGTCCGAAATCATTCTTGGATCGGGTCAGTACAGGGA
Organism: Pyrinomonadaceae bacterium; assembly: GCA_025937955.1. Lineage (GTDB taxonomy): Bacteria > Acidobacteriota > Blastocatellia > Pyrinomonadales > Pyrinomonadaceae > PSRF01. The sequence continues at coordinate 3,329 of JAICQI010000586.1, read as the reverse complement.
GCGGTAGCGACCTGGTCCACCATGAGAGTACAAATCCTTCGCAAATATCGCACGCCGATCACAACCAGGTCGCTACCGCTCCCTGTACTGACCCGATCCAGGTGCGAAACCTACTTTTGAGGCAAGGCCTTAAAGCATCATGTAATTAGCGACGTCTGTTTTAAGGAGAAAAACTCAATATGTTCGGATCCACACCCAAGATTGAGACCACAATCTTAAAACTCCTGCGAGAAGCACTACCTGCACGATCAGCGAAAATGGATATTCTTCCGGAAATGTCATTGCAGAAAGATCTCGCGATGGATTCCCTCGCCCTGGTTGCGTTTGCTGTGAGATTGGGAGAAGAGTTTGAAATCGACCTCATGCAGTTCGCTGACAGAATTGGTGATACGCGCACAGTTAACGACGTGATAGTCACGGCGAAACACATTATCGAGCAGACGAAAGCGGCATAACGAGGTTCAGGACCAACATGAAAAATGATTTATTTCTAGTTCATTCTTCGCAAATATTGCATTCCAATCACTGACCAGGTCGCTATCGCTCCCTGTACTGACCCGATCCAACAATAAGCCTTCAGTTATCATGATTGAAATCAACCGAATCATCGATGGACATTGCCACGTTGCCTCAACGGATTTCACACCTCGTTCATTTCTCGAAGGCGTGATTGACAACGTGCTGAGCGCGTTGGCCGGGCAGGGCTTGAGGCCGGATCGCAATACTCTACTCAAACTCTATCTCGAGAAGATGCAGGACCCTGACTGTGATGAGCTGATCTCAGAGATGGCTGACGCAGGGATCGAAAAAGCAGTTCTCCTGCTGCCGGATTTCACCTACGCTTTGAAAGACTCAACGCTAACTATCAGTGAGATGTTTGATCGGCATCAAGCACTGTTGCAGCGTCATCCGGACAAGTTTTATGTCTTTGCTGGTGTGGACCCACGTTGGGGAATTGATGGAATTCGACTCTTTGAAAAAGCCGTGAACGAGTATGGATTTCATGGGTTGAAGCTATATCCACCATGCGGTTATAGCCCGAGTGATCGGACCCTTTATCCGTATTATGAAATCTGTGCGCACCGCGGTTTGCCCGTCCTGACACATACTGGCGCGACCTCACCCGCCCTGGGTTTCGAAACAGCACGGCCGATCTTCGTCGATCAAGCTGCACTGGATTTTCCCGGCATTAACTTCATCCTCGCGCATGGCAGTGTCAACTACGTCGAAGAATGCACCATGCTTTGTGCTTTCAGACCGAATATTTATCTGGATATCAGCGGATTCGAAATGACTCCGGTGGAACATCTCAACCCGCTGCTTTATCGCGGCATAAACCACAAGATCATTTTCGGTACTGACTGGCCGGTGTTCAGGATGCAAGGATCACAGAAGAGCTTCGTTGAGAAACTACTTGACGAGGATGGCCCTCTGGGAAACCTGCGCAAGAATGAGCTCGACTCTATCTTTCACAAAAGCATACAGTCGCTACTCAACCGGCAAACTAAAACTAAGGCAAACTGAAAGATCACGTCACTCTGCGGGCTGCCGCATATGTTTCCTGATCGCGGCGTTGACTAACTCGCCATTGCTTTGAGAAACGCCACCAGCAATGGGTGGGGATCAGCTTGAGAAGAGTTGAGTTGCGGGACAAAGAGTGTTGCCACGAAAAAGGGATGGTCGGGTAATTCCAGTATTCGTGCTTCGTTGTTTTGGTCCATACCTACTACGCGCAGGCCACCCTGATCCAGAACCTCCTGGTACTCCGGGTTTAGGCCAAAGTTACAGTAGTAGTGCTCCTTGATGAGTCGTTTCTGGTAGATCCGAAAGACATTCGAATCTTCTTTAATTTCGATCTCCAGGAATTGTCCCGCGAGCGAGCACTCTAGTTTGGAAATCACCAGATTCGAAGCATAAGGGTCGTATTCAGCGTGCTCCGCGTCTTCAAAATTCAATACATTTCGCGCGTATTCGATCACGATATGCTGAAAGCCTCCGCACGTTCCCAGCACGGGACACGGAGCCGTTCTTCCGAATTCAATCGCATTAAGAGCACCCTTCATACTTTCGTAAGGACTACCGGGCGCGATCAAAAAACCGTCGAACTCTTGCAGACTATCGTTGGGCTCAATGAGTGATCGAGTAGGCAGCCATCTCATCTTCAGAGCAAGGTCCAAGGCGCCGGCAACGCCGCTTAGCGCTTCATTCGTCGCGGGGTGAGGTTTGAAATCGGCGTTGAAGTCACCAATGATTGCAAGGTTCAAGTTCATGATCTTACTTCTCCCTATTTGATAAATGGACACTCGACAGCTTACGACCGGAACCATTCCGAACTCAAGATCATTGCAGACGCAGAAGACTAGAGTCGCACTTGGATCGGGTCAGTACAGGGAGCGATAGCGACCTGGTCCAACCATAAGAGTCCAAAATTCTTCGCGAGTTGCATGCCGAACACTGACCAGGTCGCTATCGCTCCCTGTACTGACCCGATCCAACAATGATTTCCGACTTTTAGGGCAACGCCGGACCAGTATGTCTTCTGCAGCTTCAGTCAAGACTAGCGAGTCAGCGCTGGATTCCAGGGAACTCTCTTTCCTACCGCATCAAGAGACGCAGGGGGCGGCTCTGGCTCTCGCTGGTCGTCATTTGCTGATGTTTGGTTCGTTGTATTTCGCACAGGGAGCGATGGTTGCTTATTTCAGTAACTTTCAGAAGCCATACCTCAGCAGTGTCGGTATCAACGCAAACACCATCGGAGTCTTAAGTGGCCTGGTACTGCTGCCCTTTATCCTCAAGATCGGCATGGGGTTGATCTCCGATCGCGTCAACCTTCTCGGATTCGGATATCGCAAGCCCTATATTCTGCTGGGACTGACTGTATCAATTACGATGCTTGCAGTTGCGAGTGTAGTAAAGCCGCAACTAAATCTGACTCTGTTCGCTTCCCTGGTTTTCCTCGCGTCAGTCGGCATGGCCCTCTTCGACACAGCTACTGACGGCCTGGCAGTCGATGTCTCAAATCCGAAATGGCATGGCGCCGTGCAGGCTTCGATGGTGGCCGGACGCGCAGTCGGCTTGATTGTTATTTCGTGGAGCTGCGGATTATTAGCGGAACGGCAGAATTATTCTTCGATTCTGCTCGTGATTGCGCTCTGTCTTTTGGTCCCTCTCTTCCTCATCGTGCAATTTCGCGAACCACTCGCGCACGTCAAGAGAAAGACCTTTCTGGGACCTGCGCTTCGAAAACTTCTCACGCCTAAAATGCTGGTCTTTTGTGCGTACATTTTCTTAGCGACCCTCATCATGTGGGGAGGCATTAACGATCTCGT
>JAICQI010000762.1 GCA_025937955.1 Pyrinomonadaceae bacterium | reverse complement strand
TGGTGACACCCGCTGGAACCACGAAGCCACTTAGTTTTGAGCCATGATGAGCCCGAACTTCGAGGTTCGCTACGTCCGCATCGACGACGTCAAAACTGAGTACATCGCTATATAGATCGCTACGATCCAGGCTCGACGCGATGTACAGCGCGTAATGACCGGGCTTAAGGTGCTGCAATTTAAATTCACCGACACTATTGGTCTGTCCGATCTCAAAGTTGACGAACCCACCGTTGTTCGTACTGTTCGCGGGGTGGCCGTAAACGAAACGTACTCCCGCGATGGGTTGCGCCGTGATAGCGTCAATCACCCGACCACTAGCACTGTACATTTCGGCACTCTGGTCTCGCGCATTTGCAATAATGGCGTCCACGCATATCAATGACACCAACAACAATGCCGCGCGGATGAGTGAAAACGGATTGCTGTTCCGTATGTACATTTCAGGTGATCTTTCGAATGACTTACGCCGACTTGCGTGTTTAATTATGTGAGCGCAAGCTCCACGCAGGCAAGTAATTTTCGCTCACGATAAAGCATCATCTCAATAACTCGCTGTTGCCGGTGTTGTATAATATGCCGCGCCAGTCCTCGTGTGCCGCTCCAACAGGCGACTGTCAAGCGTCTTAATCTTTCGTCAGTCTTACTGCGACTATGCGACACCTGTTTCTCTGCACGCTGCTTTTTATTCTCCCAATACCAGTACTCGCTCAAACGCGTTCCGTCCCTCAGCCACGGCAAGCCAGTGTCCGTGACTGGGCAAATAGACTGATGTCCAAGGACGCGAAGATCCGCACAACTGCCGAGGCGGAACTGGTCCGTGGCGCCGGGCGGTCGCTGGCTTTACTAAGACGACTCCTCAACACTGACAATGAAGAACTCCAGCTGGAGACTTTTGAAATCATCCGCCAGATCGGTCCTCCTGCCATTCCGCTGCTGCTGCATCTGCTTCGGCATCAGGAGGTCTCGTTTCGGCGCTTTGCCGCTGACGCTTTCATTGATCTGACGCCCGATACGGTTTCAATTCAGCCGGCATTGAGACGAGCGCTGAGAGACGCGGATTCGATGGTCGCGGCCGACGCCGCACGTGCCCTGGGGGCTTTGGGACCGAGGGCCAGTCCTTCGGTACCCGCTCTGGTCAAGGCTCTCTCGCATGAGGAACCACACGTCCGGATTTACACGGCGGAGGCTTTGGCCTCCATCGGACCGAAGGCGGCCGCAGCGACGAAGGATCTCGCCAGGGCGTTGGATGATCCGATTCCCGGTGTCCGATGGTCGGCAGGTGAGGCTCTCGCAGGCATCGGCCCGGCGGCGCAGTCAGCAGTGCCTCAGTTGATCGAAGCTCTGAAGGATGAGTTCCTCTATGTTCGCATCTGCGCGGCTGGTGCGCTTGGCAGCATCGGGCCGAAAGCACATAGAGCCAGCGAGGCGCTGAGAGCGGCCGCAAATGATCCCGTATTGCGTCACGAAGTTGAGTGGGCATTGAATCGCATCGCTGGAGTCGAGTCTGGAAACTCTGTTGGTTCGCCAAATGTGCCGGGGCTATCGCTGGTCGAACCTCAGACGACCGTAGCTGAAGCGGGCAATCCTCCGATTGACTGGGATACGACCACGGGCAAGAACATCGTATGGAGCGTCGAGTTGGGGAACGAAGTGTACGGTAGTCCCGTGGTTGACGGCGATGTGGTCTATGTGGGTGCCGACAATACCCGGCGAATGAATCCTGCCTTTCACGATGATTCAGGCGTGCTCATGGCCTTTCGCGTGTCGGATGGAGCGTTCCTTTGGCAGGACGTGGCTCCGCGAGTGGAACGCGGCCTAAGAGAGTTTCTGTTGCCGTCGACGACAAGTATTCCTTATGTTGAAGGCGATCGGTTGTACTACGTCACCGCAGAGTGTCAAATCCGTTCCCTCGACACGAAAGGTTTCAGCGATGGCGAGAACGATGGTCCATATCAGGAAGAGGTCTTCAAAGACAAGGCTGCAGCAGACATCATCTGGCAGTTGGACATGCCCGCCCTTGGTGTCTTTCCACACGAAGCCTGCAACAGCGAGGTGTTGCCCCTGGGTGATCTGCTCATGGTCAGTACTTCCAACGGCCAGAATGAAGGCCACACCCGCGTTCCATCACCGCGCGCTCCTAGTTTGATCGCGGTGAACAAGCGCTCGGGCGAATTGGTCTGGCGCGCCGTTGGACCAGGAGCTCAGGTGCTGCATGGCGACTGGTCCAGCCCTGTGGCCGGCAACGTCGACGGGCGTATTCAGGTGTTCCACGGTGGTGGAGATGGTGTGCTGCGCGCATACGACGCTGAGTCGGGGCAGGAAGTTTGGCGATTTGACGGCAACCCGAAAGACGCCCGCTGGCTCCCGCGCGCAGGTGTCTTTTCGCGCAGCTCGATCATTGCTTCACCCGCCTTTGCTGATGGCCGTGTCTTCATTGCGATGGGGCAATCTCCTGGGCACTTCAACGCACCTTCGTTTGTTTATGCGATCAGTCCCAAGGGCCGAGGGGACGTTACTAAAAGCGGACTACTGTGGACTTCGCGTGAGGTCGGCCGCGTGGTGGGAACACCCATCGTGAAGGACGGTCTGCTGTACATTGGAGACTTGGGCGGAACCATTCATTGCCTGGACGCTGCAACCGGTGAACACTTATGGAAACACGAGACCAACGATGCCATCTGGGGCTGCCTCCTGCTTGCCGGCGATCGGCTTTACGTCGGCAACGCCGAAGGCCTGATGACCGTTCTTCGTGCGGGACGTCGTAAGGAATTGCTGGGACAGATCGAAATGGATGCCCCGCTCTACTCGCGTCCGGCAGCGGTCGGTGATTCCCTTTACCTGGCCACCGCGAACCGTTTGTACCTCATCGCGGCAAGGCGTTGAACGTTTGATCGTGCGAACAGGTAGAAGTCCCAAAAGAAACCACATATTTTCAGACGAAAGTGTTTTCTAACCTCACTTACTGGTGCTACCATCCAGAAGTAATCTGTCTCGGTATACCATCACAGATGAAGTAACTTTGTCCTCAAAGTCCAAACTGGAGTGACCAGCCTCCACCACTTGGGTAGTTTTCATGGAAAACATTTTGCAGAAATCAGTCGCTCGAGTGCTGGGTAGCGATGGCAGCAGTTCAACATTTGGAACGGCATTCCTGTTTGCAGAAGCAGACGAGGAACAGTTCTGGATGACATGCCACCACGTAAT
>JAICQI010000799.1 GCA_025937955.1 Pyrinomonadaceae bacterium | reverse complement strand
TTGTCTCTTTCTAATTCGACGACTTGTTGCGAACCAACGGCGGCACTTGCCTGCGCCTCCTGTAGAACCAAATGGTTAGCCGTAGCTCTTTGCGTGTAGTCACCAACTTCGTTGAAGGCTTCAGCGTGCTCGCTTTTTGATGCTTGGATCTTCTCCTCTACTTGCGCGACATGTTCGACCTGGAGGTTGGGCGAAGTACTTTCGTTGGGCTCATTAACTCCCGCCGGCGAAGGTGCTTCTTTGATTGCTTCGACCTTGTCATGCTTCGGAGCAGGATCGGAGTTCCACAGATAGACGATGAGTGCCAGGAAGGCCACGCCACTGAAAACAGCGATTAATGTTTCCATTTGCAATCGACCTATCTAATTAGACGATAGTTGCCTTCCAGTTCTAAGGTTTCGATTGCGCAAGATCAAAGCATCGGGACTGTTGGAAACGACATGCGATTGCAGTTCGACGCGGCCGTCCCCAACTTTCCAAGTCTCTCGTTCCATGCCAGTCAGAACCCGAGGACTTTCTTGTGCTCATCGAGTCGATTGCGCAGCGTAGGGCACTTCCGATCTGGTTGACGCGAGGCATCAACGCCTCCTAGTTTCGCCTGGACCAAGCGCCCAAACGTTTATCTATCTCACCTGACTAGGGGCTTATCAAAAGTCAGTCGAGCAACGCCGGCAGCGTAATCTACTCCCCAGTCTGGGGACTTTGCGTCACTTTACAGCGGCTAGTCTGCTGACCTGATCGTCGGTGTCGCTGTCCGACAGATTGATGGGCTTACTGGAGACTAATTCGAGTACATCGCTTCGGCTGAATCTCCAACTCCGCCCAATACGGTTACCGGGAATGACTCCCTTCTCCGCTAGCTTATAGACAGTCTTCAGGTGGATTTTCAGTAAATTTGCAACCTCAGACGGGGTCATTATCTCTTCCATTCGTAGTTCTCCTTCCGAATTTTTTCGCGAGTTCAGTAATGCCATGGAGCACAAGGCATGCCAGAGAAGTCGAGCTACAGGCTCACTGGCGTAAGGATCGATAATTCCAAATAATTCCTTTAGTAGGTGGGGAACGCTAGGCAGGGGCAACAGGCGCTGAGAATCTCTGGCTATGGACAATATTGACCAAATATTACAATTTTCGTCTACTCGAGATTCTCAGAGAACGGTGGGAGTGCATTCAATACGAAAGCTGTCAGGGATTCGCGATACTTACGTTTGGCTCTCAATCTGCTCAGGGTCAAACGGGACGCGCACGCGTTCGCGTATAGCGACCTTCGATTTCGCCCAGCTCCTTCGCCCATTTTGCGGAGTATTCTTTACGGGTTTCGGTGTTAATCGCACTGGTCGCTGGAAAACGATCACGCCATTCATAAGGCCGCACCGCTTCAATGATCATGCGCGAGTTATGTCCCTTTTGACCCGGCTGAATGATCGGATCGAGGGGACCACTCCATGTGCGGCGCAGGATGTCGATCGAGGTTGCCGGGTCTGAGCGAGTGGCTATTGCCCAGACCACTTCATTGATGTTTGTGATATCGATGTCCTCATCGACAACAATCACGTACCGACCCAGGTAGGCACCCGCATGACATTGCGACGCCACCAAGGCAGCTTGCTTTGCATGGCCTGGATAGCGTTGCTTGATCGCTACAACAATCATGAAGCGCTGCGCCGGCGGCGGTAGATAAACACCACGAATATCCGGCACGCCGGCTTGCTCCATACCATTCCATACTGTAGCGGCGCGCAAACAGGAACGATACATGCCATGAATTGTCGGTTTGAAAGGAGCGGCACCGCAAATGATCGGGTCATTTCGATAATATAACGCCTTAACGCGCACAAACGGCTCGGCGCGGCGAGCGCTAGCGTAATAACCAGGCCATTCGCCAAAAGGACCTTCTGGGAGCATTTCCCCGGGTACAATTTCGCCTTCGATCGCAATTTCCGCCGAGGCCGGGAAATGGAGTCCAGTGAGAGGTCCCTTGATGACGTCGATGGGCTGACCCAGGATCCCGCCCGTCCAGTCATATTCATTAACGCCGAAGGGCACGGCCTGGGACGCTGCGATGAATAGCAATGGATGTTGCCCAAACACCATGGCAACCGGAAATGATTTACCGGCTTTCATCGCCTTTTCATAGTGCATTCGTCCATGTTTACCCGGCGAGATATAAAGGCCGACCTTGTCCTTATCCTGAAGCATGACGCGGTAACAGCCGACGTTTTCCACCCCAGTCTCCGGATCACGAGTAATCACGAGATGCGCCGTTCCCAAATAGCGCCCCCCATCGCCCTCGTGCCAGCGCGGCACAGGAAATCTAAACAAATCAACTCGGTCTCCGCGTTCAACATTTTCCATTACAGCGCCAGTGGCGACGACATTTGGTTTGATCGGTTGAAGCGCTCGAAGCCTTGCCCGCAGAGCATCGATTAAGGGTATCGTGTTGAGGTCAATCGGCAGATTCAGAGTCACCGCGGTGCGTTCCAAGCTCTCCAGCATATTCGCAAGAACTCGGCGATTCGGCTCGTAACCGGGAACAGAATCGAACATGACGGCCGGCGGCGTAGGCATTCGCTCGAGTATAATCTCGGTAAGCGCGCCGAGTTCCACATCCCAATGAGCGCCGGAGATGCTCGCCAATTGTCCCGTGGCTTCCACTTGTCTGAGCCAATCGCGCAGATCGCAGGCGGCAACGCTTTGAGTCTTGCTGACCAGTGCAGTAGACATCGAGGACTTCCTTTCGTTCCGGTTGTGAAACTCAGTCGACGAGTTTCAAAGTGCTAGGACAGAACAACTCATCAGGCGCAATTTGTTTCGCGCTGATGCCTTGTGCATAGCAGTAGGCGAGAAACTTATCGATCACGTGCCGATTCGCCTCCAAGCCGTACTCCCAGGGATCGGTTTGAAAAATCTTTTCTTCTTCAGACAAATAATGATTCGGCCAAGCCTCAACCAAACTGGGAATCGCCCTCCGCCACTGCTGTGCCCAGCGTTTGGCAACTGAGTAAAGGCGAAAAAGGTTCTC
>JAICQI010000608.1 GCA_025937955.1 Pyrinomonadaceae bacterium | reverse complement strand
TATTATCGCGACACACTCAAGATCAAATACTTCCAACCAATCGATAAATCGCGATTCCCCTTGCCGCCCTCTGGCTGGTGCTCCTGGTACTTTTTCTACCAGGAGATCAACGAAAACGAAATCAAGATCGCAGCAAAGTGGATCGCGGAAAATCTCAAGGACTTCGGAGCGCAATACGTCCAGATTGACGATGGCTGGCAAGGTACGGGTCGTGGGCTTGGTGAAAACCGCGACTGGTCCACCATTAACAATCGCTTCCCTGGCGGCATGGACGGACTCGCGGCTTACATCAGGAGTCTCGGCCTGAAGCCCGGCATCTGGCTCGCGCCGCATGGCCAGAGCAACGAAGCAGTCGTCAAAAATCACACCGGCGTTTTTCTCATGAAGCCCGACGGCACCACTGCTTCAAGCACCTGGGAAGGAACGTTCCTCGTCGATCCTTCGACACCGGAATCGCAGAAGTATTTGAAAGATCTGTTCGCAAAGCTCACGAGCTGGGGTTATGAGTACTTCAAGATCGACGGGCAGCCGATCGTCGTGCGCGAGTACCGCAACAAGAAGAACTTCATGAAGAATCCCGCCGACGACACCGACGCGCTTTATCGCGAAACGTTGAAAAGCATTCGCGCCGGCATTGGTCCAAACAGTTATTTGCTGGGTTGCTGGGTAGTGCCGTTGGAAGGCGTCGGCCTGATGAATGGTTCGCGCATCGGCGCCGACGTGTTGCCAAACTGGGACGGTTTCAAGTTCGCTACGCGCGCGACGATGCAGTACTACTTTTTACACAACGTCGCCTGGTACGCCGATCCGGATGTTTTTATCGTGCGCGCGCCGTTGTCACTCGAGCAGGCGCGCGCCTGGGTGACGTTGCAGGGACTCACCGGACAGGCGGCGTTGATGAGCGATCGTCTCGTCGATCTCTCGCCCGAGCGCGTTGAGCTAATCAAGCGCGTTTATCCAGCCGTGGATATTCGTCCGCTGGATCTGTTTTCATCCGATCGCAACAAGCGAATCTGGGATCTGAAAGTCAATCATCTCGGGCGCGAGTACGATGTGGTTGGCGTCTTCAATTTCCATGAAAGCAAATCGTCTTCGACTTACGTGTCATGGCATGATCTCGGATTGCCTGAGGAACGTCCAGTCCACGTCTTCGATTTCTGGAACAAGGAATACCTCGGCGCCTGGGAAAAGGGCATCTCTGTAGATCTCGCACCAACGAGCACGCGTGTTCTCACGCTGATGCCTGCCACCGATCAAATTCAGCTCGTCTCCACCAGCCGTCACATCACACAGGGCTGGGTCGACCTGATCTCGCACAGCATCCGCGGAAATCGTTACTCCGGCAAAAGTAGGTTGATCAAAAACGATCCGTACAATCTGCGGTTCGCTTTTCCACGCGGTAAGAACTTCGCCGTCAAAAGCGCGACAGCCGGCGGATTGCCGGTCCGCATTGTTAATCACCAGGGCTGGGCTGAGGTCGAGATCACATCCTCGAAGACCACGGATGTCAGTTGGGAAGTTCTTTTTGAACCAACTTCCGGTTATCACTTTCCGGTAAAAGAACCGCAGCACCTTTGGGCCGAGAGCGCCGGGGTCGATGGCGCGAACCTGCGTTGGACCATCGTGCATCAGCCGGCGGCGGGTTATCAGGTTTCGTTGAACGGAACGGTTTTGGGGTTCACGCCTTCGCAGGTATTCGCATTGCGCGGGCTCGATCCGAACACGACTTACACGGCCGAAGTCAGAACGGTCTGGCAGGACGGGACGCTCAGTGAAAAGAAAGCGCAGCTCACATTCACACTCAAGAAGATTCAACCGCCGGAGATGTTTCTTTCCGATCTCGATCCGGTTCGTTTGACACCGGGTTGGCGGCAGCCGGAGCTCGATCGCAACTTCAACAGCGGTGGCCTCTCGATCGGTGGGCGGCTTTTTGAAAAAGGGATCGGGATGCCAACGAATTCTGAGATTGAGTTTGAGTTGAATGGTACCTACGAGAGTTTTGTTGCGCTGGTGGGGATTGACGACGAGTTCAACAACAACGAAGCGAAGGCGGAGTTTTTTGTGCTTGGGGATGGGCAGGAGTTGTGGAAGAGCGACGGGTTGAAGAAGGGTGACAGGACGAAGGCGCTGAAGGTTGAGGTGAAGAATGTGAAGCGGTTGATGCTGCGCGTGCGGCGTGTTGGTGAGGGTGGGCGCGTTTATGCTGACTGGGTTGATGCGGGATTAACCAAATGATTTCTCGACGAAGAATTCTTCAATTAGCGGTCGTTTCGCCATTAGCGGCGGCGTTGCCGCGGTTGGTTGGAGCGCAGGGGATTTCGTTGCGTGAGGCCCCGAGTGCTGTGGTTCCGTTAATCGAAGACGCGGATGTTTCGCGGGTGAAAGTTGAGCGGCGCTGGAAGGGATCTGTCTGCCAGTCACGCGTGGTGAATCAGGGGACGCAGGCGGTCAGGATCAAAGAGGTTGTGTTGTTTGACCTTGTTCTGTCGATGCCGGCGACGACGCGCTTGTATGGCGAAGGCTTTCAGATGCTCTCGCAGACCGGCGGCACGTTGGGCCAACCCGCCGATCTAGGCAATTACACCGACGCTAAACACTACAAGCTTGCAAAAGCATTCTACGGAATGATGATGCTGTCGCCTTCGACGCGTGACAATCACCTGCTGGCGTTCACTTCGTGTCGCCGGTTTATCGGGCAGTTTTATCTGAGCTATCCGTCTTTGAAAGTTGTCGTTGATACAGAAGGCTCTGAATTGCGGCCGGGTGAAAGCTGGCAGCTCGAGCCTTTCACTTATCAATCGGGAAGCGATCGCGAGCAGTTGTTCGACAGTCTCGCGTCACAACTTGTCGCCAATCATCCACCGCTTCGTTTTCCATCGCCACCAACAGGCTGGTGTTCGTGGTACTGCTTCGGTCCGCGCGTCACCGCCAAACAGGTTCTCGATAATCTCGACTTCATCGCCAGGCACACGCCCGGTTTGCGTTACGTACAGATCGACGACGGCTATCAGCCTGCGATGGGCGACTGGCTCGAGACGGGCGCGGCGTTTGGCGGCGACGTGCAGGGCGTTCTCAAACAGATTCGCGTGCGTGGCTTTGAGCCTGCGATCTGGGTGGCGCCGTTCGTGGCTGAGGAAAAGTCACATGTGTTTCAACAGCATCCCGACTGGTTCGTGAAAGACGCGGATGGAAAACCCTTGCGCTCGGATCGCGTCACGTTTGGCGGGTGGCGGCGTGGTCCATGGTATGTGCTCGACGGCACACATCCCGCGGTGCAACAACACTTCGAAACATTCTTCCGCACGATGAAGCGCGATTGGGGCTGCACTTACTTCAAGCTCGACGCAAACTTCTGGGGCGCGATTCATGGCGGGCGCTTCTACGATTCGCGCGCCACGCGCATTGAAGCGTATCGACGCGGCATGCAGGCGATCCTGCGCGGCGTCGAGAACAGTTTTGTGCTTGGCTGCAATCATCCCATTTGGCCGTCGCTCGGATTGATTCACGGCTCGCGCAGCTCGAACGACATCAAACGCACCTGGGAGCGGATCGAGACCACCGCGCGCCAGAACCTGAGTCGCAACTGGCAAAACGGACGGCTCTGGTGGAACGATTCTGACGCGATAGTTTTGACCGGCGATCTGCCGGACAACGAATTTCAGTTTCACGCTACGGCGATCTACGCGTCAGGTGGAATGCTCTTGTCGGGCGACGATCTCACGAAGATCAGCGCGGAGAAGTTAGCGATGTTGCGCAAGTTGCAGCCGCCTTCAGGCGTCGCCGCGCGGTTTGAAGACGATTCATTCCGCGTCGGCCGGATGCCCGTAGGAAAGCGAGAAATCATTTCAGTTCTGAACTGGAACGATGCTCCTCAGAATGTTTCTGTGCGACTGAATCGCCGCTGCCACATCACTGACTTCTGGAGCGACGCCGCTTTAGGCTCATACTCCGGCGTCTTCGAAATCAAAGACATGCCCGGCCGCTCTGGACGCTTGTTGATTTGCGAATGATGTGTACATTTGTAGGGGTGGCCCTCCGTGGCCACCCCAGCGTACGAAGTCGCGTACTGGGGTGGCCAGGGAGGGCCACCCCTACAAAGAACCATGCACCCATCCACTCTTCGCAACTAGCTTTCCGGCGTGATCGCATTTCCTGTGAAGCCATTCAAAGAAGATCTATCTCTCGATCT
>JAICQI010000814.1 GCA_025937955.1 Pyrinomonadaceae bacterium | reverse complement strand
GGGTGTGGCCATTGGCGGCAAGGGAAGACTGATGTCGTCGACGGCGATCGTGACGCGCATGCCGGGTTCGAGCTGCGCGAACAATGGATCGCAGCCGTGCGGGTGGTTGAGCGCGTAACGAATGGCGGCTTCGCGGTTCGGCAGTCCCTTGATCGACGGATTTGGATAAAGAACTCGCGTGCCGATTGGTAAGTCTTCCAGGATGAAGTCTTCACCGGACGGAATGATGCGCGGAGCGCTGTCGCGGTCGATGTAGACGACCGATTCGTGGGTTTTTCTTCTGAGTTGAAGCGCCATGGTCTTTCCGGCTCGTGTGCCTTTTGTGGTCCTCTTTTTTGTGCTTCTTGTGGCTCTATTTTAAGTTCAGTATCGGCCAATCGTGGTTAAGTGCGGTCTGCCGCAACCTCATGTCGGGATTAATCACAGCCGGGTGTCCGACGATCGACAGCATCGGCAGGTCGCTCATGCTGTCGGTATAAGCGAATGAATCGCTCAGGCTGATGCCCTCACGTTCCGCGTAGGTCCTGATCCACGAAGCCTTCGTGGCTGCGGCCATCACGGGTGGCAAGAGCCGCCCCGTGGCCATGCCGTTCACGAATTCCAGCCGGTTTGTGACGTATTCCGTGATTCCGAGATGTTCCATGAGCGGTTTGACTGACAGGTCGAGAGCGCCCGTTATAACGACTTGGCGCAGCCCCAGGCTGCGCGACTTTTCGATCAGCTCGTAAGTGCCCGGAAAGACCGCCGGCTTGATTACCTCCTCAAATAAATCCTGCGCGAAATACCGGAGCCGGTCCTCGGACTGGCCCTTGTAACGCTTGAAATAGAGGTCGTTAAAGACTTTTCGGCTATACTGGTCGGTGACCGCGAACACCGGAAGGCTCAAAAACGTGGCCGCGCTCATCTTGACACTGGCCATCAGCCCCTGCTGGCGACCCGCGTAGAAAGAGAGGGTGTGCACCAGATTGGTGCTCACCAGCGTGCCTTCAAGATCGTAGAATGCTGCCCCCGCCAACGCGCTCCTCCAGCGATTAGTGAGCCACTATACCGTAATTCGTTTGATTTTGAACAACCGAAAGCAAAAGTATTACAAACTGTATAGCGATACTAGACAATCGGAGGGTCTTGAATGGTAAATCTTAAGAAAAGCCAGCAAAAACTACGATCTGCCCTTATCGGATGTGCTGTTTTTTCTATTACTTTAACTGTCATTTCATGCGACCGAGGTGGCCCGGAAACGACCACCAACCTGACGGGCGGCACCGACGCCAAAATGGCGGCCGACCGTATTACCGAAGCTGAGGCGCTGTGGGAGGGACGCGAGGATCTGGCGAAGGCGAGAGTGGCGGTGGCGGCGCTCCGGCAGGCCAGGACTGCTGATTACAGCAACTACGAAGCGGCGTGGAAACTGGCCCGGGCGAGTTTCTACGTTGGCGACCATACAGAGAACGACGACGAACGCGAGAACATGTTTCGCGGCGGCACGGAAGCCGGAAAATCAGCCGTCAAACTCCAGCCGGATAAACCGGAAGGCCATTTCTGGCTTGGCGCGAACTACGGCGGCGCTGCGTCCCACAGCACAATCGCGAACCTTTCGAGTTTTAATGACATCAAGACCGAGATGGATGCGGTGCTGAAGATCGACGAGACTTATCAGGGCTACAGCGCGTACCTCGGTTTAGGCCGGCTCTACTTGCAGGCGCCGCGTATGTTCGGCGGCGACACTTCAAAGGCGATTGAGTATCTCGAAAAAGGAGTGAAGCTCAATCCGAATCACTCACTGATGCGCTATCACCTGGCGCAGGCGTACGAATCGGACAATCAGGATGCGGAAGCTAAGAAGCAGCTTGAGACGCTGATGGGCACGACGCCCGATCCGAAATACATCGCCGAACACAAAGACGCCGTGGAAAAGTCGAAGAAGTTGTTGGAGAAGATTGAGGCGAACCGGCGTTGATTCAGTTATCGATTTAGCCTGCGAATCTCGTCGAGGGTGCGTTTGTGCTGCTCGAGTTTCTGACCGGCTTCAGCGAATTTACCTTGCGACATTAATCGTTGGTAATCGTCAAACTCCTGAATCGCGCGGTTGATTAACTGTTGCAGATTCTGAGCCGGCGTTGCAGACGGAGTTGGCGGCTGCGTTCCTTCGCGTGGAGTTTCCTGACCAGAAGGAGGCGGCGTGGGTGCTGTGGCGGCTTCGCCAAAGAGATTGTTCATCGCGTCCGCGAACGTTGGACCATGCGCCAGTTTTTCCTGCGTCGCCAGCACTACCAAACGCAATTCCGGCATTGGACTTCGTTCTGCCTGCAAATAGATCGGCTCGACGAAGATTAACGAACGACCGATCGGTATTACCAGCAGGTGCCCGCGAATCACGCGTGAACCTTGCGCGTTCCAAAGTGTGAACTGGCTCGACAGTTGCGCGTTCTGATCGATACGTGCCTCGATCTGCGTTGGACCATCGATGAGTCGTGAACTGGGGAAGTTATAACCCACCAGCTTCCCATAGTTTTCTCCGTCACTGCGACCAGCCATCCAGCCGATCATGTTGTTGCGACTCGCCGGTGTAAACGGCAGTATCAGCACAAACTCGTTCTTCTGCTGCTCGCCCGGCAACTGCATCAACACGAAATACGGATCGATCGGAGCGGACTGCTGCTTTCCTTCCCTGTTGACCGTTACATGCTGTGCGACACTCCACACGTCTTCGCGCTGGAAGAAAACTTTCGGGTTCTGCGTGTGGTAGAGGCTGTAGACCTCACCCTGGGCGCGTATCAGCGTTTCCGGATAACGAACGTGCGTGCGCAGATCGGCGGGCATCTCATTCGCGTCACGAAATAGTCCGGGAAAAACGCGCCCGTAGGCCGCGAGCAAGGGATCGGCGT
>JAICQI010000435.1 GCA_025937955.1 Pyrinomonadaceae bacterium | reverse complement strand
CGAGAGTTATGTCTTCGCGCGCCAGCTTGGCGCCGAGACGATCATCGTCGCGTTCAATCGCGACCATAAACAGAAGCAGGTAACGATCCCAGCAGGATCGATTGGACTAAAAGATGGAGTGACGCTGAAGTCGTTGATTGGGCGCGAGACGACCAGCCGCGTCAACAATGGTGAGGCGACGCTCGCATTGCCGGCGCAGACAGCGATAGCGTTCGGGGCTTTAACAAAGTGATTCAAGATAATCCTGTTCAACGAACGAGTGGTATCCTGCTGCATCCGACGTCTCTGCCGGGACCATACGGGATTGGCGATCTTGGCCCAGCGGCGTACAAGTTCATTGATTTCCTCGTCGCTGCCGGACAGAGTCTCTGGCAAGTGTTGCCGCTTGGTCCAACCGGTTACGGCGACTCGCCTTACGCGTGCTATTCGGCCTTTGCGGGCAACACCCTGCTTGTCAGTCCGGAAAAGTTAATCACTGAAGGATTGTTGGATTCAGCTCCCGCCGTCTCCGGCAACACGACCAAAGTCGATTTCGGCGGAGCACACCAACTTAAGGATCAAATCCTGCGCAAAGCTTACGAGCGTTACACAAAGACGACCGACACCGCTCTGCGCAGCGCCTTCGAAACCTTCGCTCAACAACAGGCACACTGGCTCGAGGATTACGCGCTCTTTCGCGCCCTGAAAGATGCTCACGGGGGCGTCGCCTGGAACGAGTGGGAGCCGGCGTTGGTGAGTTACGCGCCTACAGCGCTTGAGCGTGCTCGCGACGAGCTACGTGAAGAGACTGAAGCTCACATGTTTTACCAGTTTCTCTTCTTCCGCCAGTGGTTTGCTTTGAAGAGTTACGCCAATGCACGCGGCGTCAAAGTCGTAGGCGATTTGCCAATCTTCGTGGCGCAGGACTCGGCGGATGTTTGGACCAATCCCGAGCAATTTAAGTTAGACAAAAATGGCAAGCCGATCGTCGTCGCAGGTGTTCCGCCGGATTACTTCAGCAGTACCGGACAGCTCTGGGGGAATCCGCTCTACAACTGGGAGCGCATGCTGGCGGATGGTTTCAAGTGGTGGATCGAGCGTGTACGTGCGACCTTGAGGGTGGTGGACATCGCGCGCGTGGACCACTTCCGTGGTTTTGCGGCGTGTTGGGAGATTCCCGGCGGGGACAAAACCGCCGAACGCGGGCAGTGGGTTGAAGCGCCGGGAAGAGAATTGTTCACCGCGATTCGCAAGACGCTCGGCGAGCTACCGATCATCGCGGAAGACCTCGGCGTGATCACTCCCGACGTGATCGCTCTGCGCGAGGAGTTTGGTTTTCCCGGCATGCGGATTTTGCAGTTCGGTTTTGGCGGTGACTCGAAGAACATCGATCTGCCGCACAACTACGTTCCGAACGTTGTCGCTTACACCGGCACACACGACAACGACACGACTGTAGGCTGGTTTAACAGTGTCGCAGGCGAGGGCTCGACGAGAACAGCGGAACAGATCGAGCGCGAGCGAACCTTCTGTCTTAATTACCTGAACACAAGCGGTGACGAGATCCATTGGGATTTCATCCGCGGCGTACTGGCCTCGGTCGCGAACACCGCGATCATTCCCTTGCAGGATCTGCTTGGATTGGGAACTGAGGCGCGCATGAATCTCCCGAACAGCACGGAAGGAAACTGGGCGTGGCGATTCGAGGCCGAAGCATTAACGGATCAATTAGCAACTCGACTCAAGAAATTAACTGAACTCTACGGAAGAAACTTAGCCGCAGATTAACGCAGATGACGCAGATCAGAAAAAAAATCAGAACTCATTTGAAAACTCTGATCTGCGTCATCTGCGTTAATCTGTGGCTAATTCCTTCTGTAGCAGCACAAGCCCCGGAAATTCTCAAAGTAGATCCGCCGAGCTGGTGGCTTCGAAGTTCCGTAAATCCCGTGCGGCTCATGATTCGGGGACGTAATTTGCAAGATGCTCGGGTGCAGGTTAGTCCGGGATTGCGTGTGGTTGGTGCACCGAAGATCAATGAGCGTGGGACGTATCTTTTTGTCGATGTTCAGCTTGCGTCAGCAGGACAACGAACTATAACCATCACTACTCCGAAGGGCTCGGCTCGGGCGCCGTTTGAAGTGCTTGCGCCACTGAATCGCGCTGGACGTTTTCAGGGTTTCTCGCCAGCCGACGTCATGTACCTCATCATGATCGATCGTTTTGCTGACGGTGATCCTTCAAACAACGGCGGCATCTACGATCGCAAGAACAAGTTCTACTACCACGGCGGAGATCTGCAGGGCGTCATCGATCGTTTGCCTTACCTGAAAGATCTCGGCGTCACCGCCATCTGGTTGACGCCCTGGTACGACAACTACGACCAACTCAACCAGATTGAGCTGAAAGAAGATAAACCAAGCACCGGATTTCACGGCTACAACCCGCAGGATTTTTACGCCGTCGACGAACACTTCGGAACACATGCAAAGGTGCGCGAGCTCGTCGACGCCGCGCATCGCTCAGGTATAAAAATCATTCAGGACCAGGTGATGAACCACACTGGTCCATATCATCCATGGATTGACGACCCGCCCACGCCAACCTGGTTCAATGGCACCAAAGCTCGCCATCTGAAGAACTCCTTCCAAACGTGGGTACTGCACGATCCGCGCGCGGTCGAGTCGCTGAAACGCGAGACGATGGACGGTTGGTTCCTCGACTTCCTGCCCGATCTGAACCAGCACGACCCCGAGGTGTCGCGTTATCTCATTCAAAATACTTTGTGGTGGATTGGCACCACCGGCCTCGACGGCATCCGCATGGACACGTGGCAATACGTGCCCAACTCGTTCTGGCGTGAGTGGAACAGGGCGTTAAAGCGCGAGTTCCCGAATTTCAGAGTGGTGGGCGAGGTGAAGGACGGCGACGTGGTCCATACGTCGTTCTTCCAGGGCGGCAGAGTTCGCTTTGACGGCGTTGATTCCGGGCTCGATTCGCTGCTCGACTTTCCACTCTTCTATCCGATCCGCCACGCATTTGCCGAAGGCAAGCCGATTGACGAGATTCCGAAGACGCTCGCTAAAGACTATCTCTATACCAATTCTGAGATCCTCGTCACCTTGCTCGGCGGACACGACGATGGCCGCTTCATGAGCGAGAAAGGCGCGACGATCGCCGGACTCAAGCTCGCGAATGCATTCGTGTTGACTACGCGTGGCGTGCCGCAGCTTTACTACGGCGACGAGATCGCAATGGAAGGTGGGGACGAGCCGACCACGCGCGGCGATTTCCCGGGCGGATTTCCCGGTGACAAGCGTAATGCGTTTACAGCGGCAGGTCGCACTAAAGAAGAGCAGGAACTATTTGAATACATTCGCTGGCTGATCTACAGGCGACGTGAGTTCCCGGTGCTGCAGCGTGGTGCGTTGATTAATCTGTATGTTGCCGAGCAGCAGTACGCATATGCGCGCGTACTTCCAGATACCGCTGCGATAGTAGTCTTCAATAACGACGACAAGGCAGCGGAGGTTGAGTTTGACGTTACGCGTGCGGGTTTGAAAGAAGGTGTGACGATACTCAACTTGCAGACTGTCAACCGCGATGTGCTTCGCGGCGGCAAGATGCGCGTCAGTTTACCAAAGCGTTCAGTAGCAATCTTCGTCAGCTGGCTAAACAAAGGATAGCTTCCGATGCAGAAACCACGCTTGAGCTTCTGGCAGATCTGGAACATGAGTTTCGGGTTCCTCGGGATTCAGTTTGGCTGGGGTTTGCAGCTGGCGAACATGAGCCCGATTTATAAATATTTGCACGCCGAGGAGAGCTCGCTACCTTACCTATGGCTCGCTGGTCCAATCACGGGCTTGATCGTTCAACCGATCATCGGATCGATGAGCGATCGCACGTGGAACCGGCTCGGACGGCGCCGCCCTTATTTTCTCACCGGCGCGATTCTCGCCAGTATCGCCCTGTTCTTCATGCCTGATTCGTCTGTGCTGTGGATGGCTGCCGGACTGCTTTGGATCCTCGACGCCAGCATCAACATCACCATGGAACCGTTTCGCGCGTTCGTCGCGGATAAGTTGCCGGAAGAACAACGCACGCTCGGATTTGTGATGCAGAGTTTTTTCATCGGCGTCGGTCAGACGCTTGCCAATGGCTTGCCCTACCTGTTCTCAGCGCTGGGTGTTGTCGGAGTGATGGCGACGGGCATTCCGCTGTCAGTTGATTACGCTTTCAAGATCGGAGCGATTGTTTTTCTCGTAGCGGTCTTGTGGACTGTGGTTACTACGAAAGAGTACCCGCCGGAGAACCTGGAAGAGTTCGAGCGTATGAAACGAGAGACGAAGGGAGTTCTTGCCGGATTTAAAGAGATCTTTTCGTCTGTAACCGAGATGCCACCGACGATGAAGCAACTCGCGGTGGTCCAGTTCTTCACCTGGTTTGCATTGCCTTGCATGTGGCAGTTCTTTTCATTAGCGATAGCACGGCACGTCTTTCTTGCTCCCGATGAATCGTCACCGCGTTTTGCAGAAGCGACAGAATGGGGTGGTCTGTGTTTCGCTGTCTACAACGTCGTGTGCTTTGTCATCGCCTTTTTGTTGCCGGCGTTTGCGAACGCGACGAGTCGCAAGACCGTTCACATGATCGCGCTCGTGTGCGGTGGTGTCGGATTGATCTCAGTCTTTTTCATAGGAAATAAATGGATGTTGTTTGCGAGCATGGCTGGTGTCGGGATCGCGTGGGCGTCGATTTTGTCGATGCCGTATGTGATGTTGTCGACGGCAGTGCCGCCGGCACGCATGGGTGTTTACATGGGTGTGTTCAATCTGTTCATCGTGATTCCGCAGATTGTGATGTCGCTCATCGTGCCGAGTATTTTCAACAACGTTCTAGGTGGCGATCCAAGGAATGCGGTGGTGCTTGGCGGGATCAGTTTGTTGGTCGCCGCGGTGACAGTGTTAGGGGTGCGGGATGTTCATGTCCTTAAATCGGTTTAAGCCGCCGATAAGGCGGATTGTATGCGGATATCTGGCGCTGTTGTTGGGCGTTTCGCTTGCCTTTGCGCAGCAGCCCGCGCGGCCGGTGCGTGATTGGGTAAGGGATGGGGTGATTTATGAGATCTATCCGCGGGCGTTTTCGCAGAAGGGAGATCTCAACGCTATTACCGCCCGTCTCGATGAACTCAAAAAACTGGGTGTCACGATCCTTTGGCTGATGCCGATCCACCCCATCGGGCAGGAAAAGAAGAAGGGAACCATCGGCAGCCCTTATGCCGTCCGCGACTACTACGCGATCAATCCCGATTACGGCACCGCTGACGATCTGAAGCGTCTCGTGCGTGAAGCACACGCGCGCGGAATGAAAGTTATCATCGACATCGTCGCCAATCACACATCGTGGGACAGCGTGTTGATGAAACACCCGGAGTTCTATAAACGCGACGCGCAAGGCAACATCACTTACCCGCACGACTGGTACGACATCGCCGCGCTGGATTACACCAACCAGCAATTGCGTCGCTACATGACGGACATGCT
>JAICQI010000193.1 GCA_025937955.1 Pyrinomonadaceae bacterium | reverse complement strand
GACAAATCCGCGAGACGTCCCGCGTCGTCGAGGTTGGCAATGATCGCCATTACTTCAGGCGAAATGTTCTTACCGAGATTGATAGCCTTCTCCATCGAGGCGCGTACGTTGCGCACGAGAGCTTCAACTTCCAGCGAACGTTCCGGAGGCAACACTTCCTGCATCACGCTCACTTTCGAGCGCAGGTACTCGCCAGTGGCGTCGACAGATTCGATCTGCGCACGCGCCAGGCCCTGGACCAGGATGCGGATACGCCCGTCAGGCAACTTGAGCATCCGCATGATGACTGCCGCAGTACCGACGGCGTAGAGATCCTCGGCTGTCGGTTCTTCCTTATCGAGATCCTTCTGTGACGCGAGCAGGATCATCCGGTTCTCAGCTAATGCTTCGTCAACTGCCCGGATCGACTTCTCGCGTGACACAAACAAAGGAACGATCATGAACGGGTAGATCACGATGTCGCGCAAGGGCAGCACCGGCAGCTCGCGAGGAATCTGCAACTGTTGATCGTTGTCGACTGTTTCGATTGCTTCCGTAAACTCTGGTTCTTTAGCTATCGCCATGGCCCGTGTCCTTTACTGCTATCAGGACCTCCTCTCCCCTTCTGTCCTCCATCTTTGGAAGGCAAATGTGAAGCACACCGTTGCTAAGCTCCGCCGACGCCTCGCGGATGCTGAAGGTCCAACGCAACGGCACGATGCGTTCGAACTTGCCAAAGCTGCGCTCCGAACACAGGTAAGAAAGAATCTTCCGGCGGTTGGGCCGTCTTTTCTTTTCACCCGAGATTCTGAGTTTAGTGTTGCAAAGACCGATTTTTATCTGTTCGGCAGTCACACCCGGTAGCTCGACTCGAATTGAAATCATTTTCTCCGTTTCGCAAAGATCTACCGGCGGCGCCCAGGTTCCGGAGGCCAACGGGTTCTCGGCTTCGGTCGCTTCCTGCAAAGCCGCATAGAGCCGCCCCACGCGGTCGCGCAGTCGCTGCAACTCGAGCCGTTCTAATCCGGTCGCACGAATGGGTTTGATCATTGCCAGTTCCCCTTGTTCGTAATACTACTTCTTGCCTGATGGTCCGCTGTTCCTCGTCCGCACCAGGTTCTTGAGCTCATTCATGAATTCGGAGACGTCTTCAAACTCCAAATACACCGAAGCGAACCGAACATATGCGACTTTGTCCAGTTCTTTCAAGCGACGCATGATCATCTCTCCGATCTTGCTGGTGGGACGTTCGCGTTCGGGCGATTCCTGAACATACTTCTCGATCCCGTTTACGATGCTATCGAGTTTAGTTGAAGGCACGGGACGCTTCTCGCAGGCGCGCAACAGGCCGGCCATTACCTTGTTGCGATCGAAGGTCTCTCGACGGCCGTCCTTTTTAACGACCATGTAAGGTATCTCATCGATGCGCTCGTAGGACGTGAATCTTCGCTCACACCTGAGACATTCTCTGCGGCGCCGGATGGCGTCGCCTTCGCGCGACTCGCGCGAGTCAACCACCTTGTCTTCGAGATACGCACAGAATGGACATTTCATTTTAGTGAACCCTTTCCGGGACTTCGTCAATGAGATCCTCAGTTGGCTGAGGTGAAATCATGGCGCGCAATTTCGCCAGACTCAGGTCACCACGAATTACATAGAAAAGACCAAACAAAACTGCTGGACCAAAATCCACCAGGTGCAGAACAATCGAGAGTGCCGCGGCGGTCTCTTTCTTCACGCCGAGAAATATCAGAGCTCCCGCAGTCGCTGCGTGAAAAGCGCCGGCCGCGCCGCCGGGTGTCGGCACGAGTGAACCCACCAGCGACCAGCCCAACACGAATATCGCTTCCGCAACTCCAATCTGAAGATGAAAAGCTCGCATCACGAGCAGATTCGCCGTGGCTATGCCAACCCAGACCAAAACAGTCCAACCGGTCGTTTCTGCCAGTTCACGAAAATTCACGAGTACGCGAAGTGCCTGGGCGAGTTGTTCGAGGAGCCTCAGGACAAGCTGCGACAGCCGTCGTGGCACAAAGCGCCAGCGCGCGAAGAGTCGTTCGAAAAAGTTGATAACGACTGACGAGCGTTTCCTGAACCACGTAAGAAAGGCGATGCCGAGAATGATGGCGCCGACCAGTCCGACTCCGGCGGTTCGCACCTGGTCGAATGAAACTTCGGCTGAGGGCGGTGGCGCGAACCAAATCAAGTTGACCGCAAACATCAGCGCCACGGCGGTCAGGTCATAAATACGTTCGACCATGATCGTGACCAGCGAAGCACTCGGTCTCACACGCGGATCGCGCATTGAGAGCACCACCGGTCTCACGAACTCGCCCGCGCGGCCGACCAGAAAGACGCCGCTAAAGCCGATCGTGGTAGCGGCAAAGAGGTCGGCAAACCGGGCTGCGCTCAGAGGTTTCAGTAGCGCCGCCCAGCGAAATGCCCGAAAAGCATAAGCCGCACAGATGATCAGTACGGCGGCGGTGAGCAGATATGGATCGGAGTTACTGAGCGAATTTCGAACTTCGACCCAGTCCAGATTCCGGCCGAACCACCACAGCAGCCCTGCGGCAAGCAAGCAGAGAATCCCGAATTCAATGTATTTTCGATAGCTCGGCGTGTTTGCCATCTAACCTTCAATGAGAGAAACCACAAGATGTTGGGCCGGTCGCACAGGCTACTACATCAAAGCAGTTGGGGCAAGAAAGCACCTGTAGAAAGAACAAGTCCCTCTTCCTGACTTGTTCTATCCTGCTGACTTGTTCCTATTATCATTTGTGTTTTTTGTGCCTTTTTGTGGCTCTGTCCTTCTGTGCCTCTTTGTGGCAAACTTTGCTGAACTTTAGTTTAGTACCTGTCGTAATCCCGCTCGGACAAGGTTTGGCCGCCTTTGACGATTTCCGACCTACAGGTACCTGGAGAAGTTACGGTGGGAGCTGTAAAGGCTTTGGCAGTTAGTGAAGGAGCCGAATTGGTTCGCAGGTGTCGCGCAGGCGACGGCGCGGCGTGGGAACAGATTGTGCAGAGCTATTCCCGCCGCATCTATAACCTGGCTTACCGCTTTACCTCGCGTTCCGATACGGCGGAAGATCTGACTCAGGAAGTTTTCGTTCGGGTTTATCGTTCTTTGGATCAATACGACCCCAAGCAGGGTGATTTGCAAAACTGGCTGATGAGGCTCGCGCGTAATTTGATCATCGATGATTACCGCAAGCGCCAACGCACACCACACGACAACCTCGCTGACGATCTCGCTGACCACAGTTATCACCTTCACACGCGGACAAACTCAGTTCAGAAGGAGATGGAGCGCCGCGAGCTCGGCGCGCAGGTGCAGGCAGGCATAGATAAGCTTTCACCTGACTTAAGAACGTGCGTGATACTGAGAGATATCGAAGAGCTGAGCTATCAGGAGATTGTAGACCTCTTGAAAATTCCGGAAGGAACAGTGAAGTCGCGTATCAATCGTGGGCGCATCGAGCTGGCAAAGATCCTCAGGCGGATGAAAGTTGTTGCCATGAGTGAGACTTAACTAAAACGTGGAACTTTAACTAAAGGACGCTCTTTCACGAGCTGGCAGGCGAAGAGAAAGAGCAAAAAAGAAAAAGCGGCGGGAAGCGAATAAAAAGATGCTTTGTGTGGATTTCGAAAACCTTTTGACCGATTACATTGAGGGCGTAGTCGGTCCTGAAACCAATCGGCTCATGGGTGAGCACGCGATGAAGTGCCCCGTGTGCCATGAGACTCTGTCGGCGGTACGGAGCGCAGTCGACGCTTGTCGAATGTCGACCGTGCCTCCGCCTTCGAGAGAACTTGAAGCTCGTATCCTGCAGAAGACAGTGCCGGAGACGGCGATGGGGTGCGAGGAATTTGAAGAGTGTCTCACCGATTACCTCGACGGCTTCCTGCCGGCACACCTTTATCACCGCTGGGAACGTCATGCGGCAATGTGCGATCGCTGCACTGAGCTTCCCGGCGAAGTCGTGAGAGCGATTGGCGCGTGTTACACGTATATCTCTGAAGAACGGCCACTGCCTGAAGGTTTGAACGAGAGAATCCTGCAGGCGACTCTGGGAACTGTCACTGCGCAGGAGATCAAAGCTCCTTGGAGAGCGCGCGTGGCGTCGCGGTTCCGCTCGTTGTTAGATCCGATCATCTCGCCGCAGCTCGCGACGGTAGCGACGATGCTTTTGGCAGCGATGCTCGTGCTTACGAACACTGTTTCGGCGGATGGTTCGATTAGTGGTGTTTACGATGCAGGTCTCCAGCTCGCCGAGCGAACCGGAGGACAGTCGAAATCAATCATTATCAGTGCCGAGGAGCAACAGCCTCCCGCACCTCCGGCACAGAAACCGGATCAGCAGAAAGATGGCGCAAAACCGGCCGACAAGAGCCATAACAACCGGTGAGGAGTAAGTTTTTAGAATGATGTACTGTGGCTACCATGCTAAGAATCCTGCGGTGGTTCAGTGCAATCAGTGCGCACGCTGGTTGTGTCCTGCCTGCGATCATCGGGTGCGGGGATTTCCGTTCTGTCAGGACTGCATCGTCGCGGGAGTCGAGTTGCTACGGCATCATTCAAGCGCGGACCCCGGGCACATACTGAGACGCAAAAGCTCACCATTTATTGCAACACTGCTTTCGTTTGTTCCCGGATTAGGCGCAGCCTACAACGGTCAAACTTCAAAAGCGATCGTGCATTTCGCAATCTTCGCCAGCTTCTTTCAAATGGCGGTAGTGACACAGGGACTGCTCTTCTTTATCCTTGGTGTGATCGGTACCTGGCTCTTTTCCGCGGTTGATGCTTGCAGAACGGCGCAGTTGATGAGAGCAGGACTGAGTGCGGATGCCGAAGACGATGTGATTGCCCGGCGTCTTTATGGTAATCCATTTGCTTGGGGAACGACGCTGATCATCATCGGGACTCTCTTCCTGTTGCACACACTGCTGGGAGTCACGCTGCCGATCAAGGAACTGTTGCCGGTGGCGTTGGTAGGACTGGGCGCTTACATATTGTTTGATTTAATTCGGCGCAAAAAGGGTTCGGATCGTATCGTTCGTTTTGATTCGAGACGTCCGCCGCCGTCAGTTGTTGCCACTTCGAGACCGGTTGACACGGCAACCCTGCGCACTGGTGAAACTACACAGTTGCCGCGGCGGGACGTTACTCCGCTTCCATTCGAACGGAGATCTTAATTCACTGATTACTTTTCTACGGGGTAGAACTTATGTGTTGCGGCATTCTTAAAACGGCTGGTGGATTCGGAGCGATCGTGGCATTGATTCTCGTCGTCATTGCCCTGCTCAAACAACTCATCCTGTTGGTTGGTTTCCTGCTGACAGCAATCAAGATCGCGATCATCGTCGTCTTTGTGGCGCTGCTCGTGATGATCGTGCTGGCCATCCTCCGCGACCGCTCGCGCAAACGTCGTGAAACCGAGATCTGAAATAGGTCCTGTAAGCCTATAGGACCTATTTCTGTTTAGTTCTCTTTTTCCTGCACCTTTCTTATATTTCCGCTCCAAAGTTGCAACAATTTACTTCGCTGTGATAGGTTCAGGGTCTTGCAGAACCGGCCGGGATGGATTTCACCTCGGAGGGACCTTGAGGTTTCAATCCACCCGCTGCAAATCTTCAAGTAGAAAACACAACTTTCCCCGTTTCGCGCAAATCGCCTTTGGCGAGTTGTGCCTTTCGGTTGGTGCGCACCCCGACAATTGCGCAACAACAGGAGCACGATCATATGGCCAGAGAAGACCGATTTTATGCCTTTATTATTGCCCACACGTCCCGTTCCCGAGCCCGAGTCCAACGCATCCGAGTCGAAAAAAGATCAGTAAGTATCTTCTGCGCCGCACTGCTGTTACTAGCAGTCGGCCTTTTTTATGGGCTCTATGGTTTGACCCAGCAAGCGGCTCACCTGCGGACCCAATTCGAAAATCAACGGCTGCGTGCGGAAAACGAACGGCAACGTCAGGAGCTGGAAAAATTAAACAATCGCGTCGAGAAAGTTGAGGACACTTCCCGCAAACTTGCCGAGAAGTCAGGCGTGGTCGAGCAGGCTCAGGTTCTGCCCGGAAGCGGCGGACCAGCCCTTCCTATGGACGAGATGGCTCTCGCCACTCTCATGGCCAAAATGGGCCGACTTGAAGAAGATCTGCGCGCCTACGAGGCCATTCTGAGGCAGCGCGGCTACACACCGACACTATGGCCCGTCGACGGAACCTTGGAAGGTGGTTTTGGCGGACGTCGAAACCCATTTGGCGGCGCCGGCTATGAGTTTCACTCAGGCCAGGATATCGAGGCAGCCTGGGGTGCTCCTGTCGTGGCTGGCGCCAGTGGGCGCGTTTCATTTGTTGGCTGGCAAAGCGGCTACGGACAACTCGTCGTCGTGGATCACGGCGGCGGGCTCACCACCCGTTACGGACATCTGTCACATATCGACGTAGAACTGAACCAGACCGTTTCGCGGGCCCAGTTATTGGGCAAAGTCGGCTCCACGGGACGTTCGACGGGACCACATCTGCATTACGAAGTCCGAATCAACGATCAGCCCGTAAATCCGTTACCTTATCTGCTGTTGAGTATGAAATCGGCGGCGAATTGAGATGCCATAAAACATGGTGGCGCACTTAACCTGAGGTATAGCTTTAACTTAGCGGAGTGTTTTACAAACTTTCCTGCTTGACAGGTTTAACAACTTGGCTTAGTATGCGCCGTCGTTTCAATGCGGGACGGCAATCCAGAGCCCAGCATTCCCGATAAAAGCTGTACGTCAATGAGTTTCGTTAGTTCTGCCCCCGTAAGTCTGTGCATGCTGAAATAGCGCTCCCCGCGCTTTTCATCATGCATTTTTTGTTGGTTGTGTGTTTCCGTCTAGCGCCGCGCCAAGGCGCGACCCGGCTCACAAGCATTAACCAGTAGATAGGAAAGCCAATGCGGTTTTCCGTCAGTTCTACCCGAATCGTTAGGAGGATTCGTTGTTATGTCTAGAATAACCGGTAAGGTCAAGTGGTTTAACAATTCGAAGGGTTACGGTTTCATCGAGCAGCCAGGCTCTTCGGACATTTTCGTTCACTATAGCGCTATCCAGGGCGATGGCTTCAAGACTCTCGAAGAGGGTCAGGAAGTCGAGTTTGAGGTGACACAAGGCCCAAAGGGACCTCAGGCTGAGAAAGTGACGAAGATGTGATTGTCTCCCCGGCTTGCTTCCGCATAGCCACTGACTTGCTTCCGGTCACGGGTCCGGTAAGCTCACTAAAGTTAAGGCGACCATCGAGGTCGCCTTTTCTTTTGCCCGCTTTTTTGCCTGTTAGTCGGCCTTGGCCTTGAAACTAACGTGGCCGTCCTCGACTGCAACCGAAAACAGCACTCGATCACATCCCTTTTGCTGCTTGATTCCATCAGCTTTGGACGCTAGCAAACGATGAAATTTAGGGAACGACAGACTTTCGGTCGGCTCTCCGCAACGGCGCTTCGCTTCAATCAACGACTCGTAGATGTTTTTGATGACGTCAACTTCATGGTGCGCATCCTGGCAAACAAAAGAGACGGCTTCGATGTTCTTTGTGGGCGCCTCTTTTTTCGCACTAGCCCGCGCGGCCGAAACCGGATCGCGACCTTCTTCGCGTCCCTGCATCGTGCGCCGCCAGAGCTCCCGGAACGCGTTATAACGAGCGGCAAGCGAGCTGTACCGATACCTCTGCGCGTAGGTTAACGTGCGGTCGTCGCCGAGTCGCTTCAGCAAAGTCTCTACGCGGCCTTTAGTATCGTAAGGTGGCCGTTTCGCGCCGCCGTTGAAGAAGATGTCGAATTCTATTCGCAGGCGACGGATGTCGTCTTCCAGACGTGTGAGTTGTTCGTCAGGGCTCGGCTGAGTCTCACCGCCATGTTTGTTCTTGGCCTGTGCCTGTAACTTTGATCTGAGTAGTTTGTTTACGCGTAATCCCACGGAATTGAATCTCCTTGCGAGGAATTGAGGTGGGGGCGTCGGACCACGCAGACGCGGTTCCAGTCTAGGGGCTGCGAAAGCGGCGTGTCAAACTTTTTGTTATTGTGGTAGCCTCAAAACTTATATGTCTGAGCGGGAAAACAGTCTGCGTCACGTGCCCTCAGTCGATCAGTTATTGCGTACTGAAGCGGCGCGTGAGCTGCGGGGGTTAGTTGGAATTAAAAGACTGACTAATATCGCGCGTGCGGTCACGGCGGAGATCCGATCGTTGATTCGCACTGATCAGGGATTCCTCAAGTCGAATGGCAATCGCGCTGAACTGCTGCTTGCAGAAGCAGTAAAGCGAATGGAGGCAAGTGCGCGTCGCGAGAGTCAGACTGGTATTAGACCAGTGATTAATGCGACCGGGGTGTTGCTGCACACGAATTTGGGTCGTGCGCCGCTCTCGGAAGCTGCGCGCGCGGCGATGGATGAAGCGGCGCGATACTGTTCAGTTGAATACGATCTCGAGAGTGGTGTGCGTGGTAAGAGGGGCGCACGAGTCGAGTCGCTGTTAAAAGATCTGACTGGAGCGGAGGATGCTCTGGTTGTGAACAACTGCGCTGCCGCTGCGCTGCTGATCTTGACGGTGCTTGCAGGTGATGGCGAGACCATTGTGTCGCGTGGAGAGTTAGTTGAGATTGGCGGTGACTTTCGGGTGCCGGATGTGATGGCTGGATCGGGTACTCGCATGGTTGAAGTCGGGACGACGAATCGCACGCACCTGGAAGATTACCGGCGTGCTATTGGTCCGAATACACGTTTGATCATGCGTGTTCATCCGTCGAACTATCGAGTTGTTGGATTTGCGAGCTCGCCGGCATTGGCGGAGCTGGCGAGTCTGGCGCGCGAAAGCGGGCTGCCGCTTTATGAGGATGCGGGATCAGGGCAGTTGAGTGATCTTAGACAATACGGCGTGGTTGACGAGCCCTTCGCGCGCGAGATCGTTGAAAGTGGTGTTGATGTTGTTTCGTTTAGTGGTGACAAGCTGCTCGGGTCGGTACAGGCGGGGTTGATCGTAGGCAAGCAGGCGATAGTTTCGCGACTGCGAAAGCATCCGCTTTATCGTGCGTTGCGCAGTGACAAGATCAGGTTGGCAGCGTTGGAGGCGACGCTGGTTTCGCATCAGAAAGAGGTGG